>CAIXUE010000259.1 GCA_903922545.1 uncultured Alphaproteobacteria bacterium
AAGCGTTGGAGAAAGAAGTTCTGCTGCGTTACCGCTTGCCGGGCGACAGCAATCCCTTTGTATTGGAAAAGCCGGTTTATCAGCGTTATGTGCGTGTTCTGGAAGAGTGCGGCAAGGTTCAGCTCGCCATGCTGGGTTTTGAAAAATAATCAGCGAAATGCAGGAAACCATGTCGATTGAGACACGCGCGCGAAAGATCCTGGGGCTGGATGAGCCGGAGCAGGATCACAAATATCTTTCCATGCGGGTGGAGCATCTGTGGCGGGCGGAGGGTTTTGCCCCAATGGTGCCGTTCAACGGCACCGTGATCGCGCCGATGGGCCCTTCGCTGGATATGGGTGTTTTGCGCGAAAGCCTTTTGGCGGTGATGCGCCGGCATGACGTGCTGCATTCCAGCCTGGCGCTGAGGGGTGACCGTCCGGTTCTGTTGGTGGGGGACGTCAAGGCGCCCGAGCTGGATGTGATTGACGTGCCGCGGGCGCAGTTGCTGGCGCATCGCGAAGGGGCCGAGGCGCCCGCCTTGCGCGAATTCGTCGCCACGCCCATCGACCTGACGGCGGAAGGCGGATTTCGCTGCCGGGTTTTCCGGGACGAAGACAAGAATTATACCCTTGGCATCCTGCTGCATCATTATTTCGGCGATGGCTGGTCTTCGCAGGTGCTGCGCCGGGAAATCTCGGCCGCCTATGCCGCGATTGCGCTGGGTGATCAGCCGAAGTTCGGCGAGGCGCAATCCTATACCGATTACGCCGCTTCGCAGCGCCAGTCCCTGTCCAAGACCTTGCCGCGCCAGCTGGATTACTGGAGCAAGAAGCTGGCGAACCTTTCCTTCAAGCTGCCTTATGACCATAGCCGCGACACCAACCAGATGGGGCGGTTTTATTTCGGCATTGAAGAGGGACTTACCGGCCGGTTGGCGGAAATCTCCAAATCCCAGAATGTCAGCGCGTTTGTGATCTATCTTGCGGCATTGCAGATTCTTTTGGCCAGTTGGGCCGGCGAGAAGCAGGCCATCACCGCCGTCAACACCGCCGACCGGATCAAGCCGCAATTTCTCAACACGGTGGGGTACCTGATCACCTCGGTGCCGGTTTTCACCGAAATCGCGCCGGACTGGAGCGTGGGCGACATGCTGGCGGCGGTGGGCAAGAATTTTTACGATGCTTATGCCCATCGCGACCTGTCTTATGATCTTTATGACGTGATTGCCGAGCCGGCGCAGCCTTTCTGCACCACCCTGTTCAATTTCATTCCGCTGCAGGAGAAATTGTCCGCCGCCCGCAGCCAGCCGCCGTTCCGCACCCTGGAAAAACTTGTCAGCGGCCCGGATATTCAAAGGGTGCGGGTGCACCGGGAAATCTATTTCTGCCTGGTGGAGCTGCCGCAGGGCATGGTGGGGAAGATCTATTACAATCTGGATTTCTTCGATCCAAAGACCATTGAGGCGCAGATCACCCGCTTCAGCGCGATCCTGGAAAAAATGGCCGCCAATCCCCGGGCCAAGGTTGCCGATATTCTTTGAGCCTGCTCTTGTTCTTTGAACCCATACGGGGCGGTGCTAAGAGTGAATCATGAAAGTCGCAATCGTCGGCATCGGCCATATCGCCAAGCATCAGGCAAACGCCATCCAGCAGCTGGCGGATACGATTGACCTGGTGGGAGCCTATGACCGGGATGTGAGCGTGGCGCAAAAGCGCGTCCTGCCTTGCGAATTCCACAAATCCCTGGATGACCTGATCGAAAACTCGCCCGCCGATATCGTGGTGGTTTCCACCACCAATCATGATCATTTCGCCACCGCCTCCCGGCTGCTCAGCGCCGGGCGGGCCGTGATGGTGGAAAAGCCGGTCTGCGAAAAAGCCGAAGATTTGCAGCAGCTGGTCAGCCTCGCCAAAGCCGGCAACCTCTTTTTCCACACCGCGCTGCATGCCACTTTTGCCGCTGATCTGCGCTGGTGGGCCGAGCATCGCCAGATGCTGGCGCACCGTTTCGGGCCGGTGGAGCGCATCCAGATGGGCTTTTACGATCCTTATATGGAACGCGACGGCACGGTCAAAAAGCAGGCCCTGGGGCTGGACGGGTCCTGGTATGACAGCGGCATCAATGCGCTGAGCACCCTTTCCCTGATCGCCGATCCTGCTTCGATCAAGATCACAGGCGGCGCGATGTTCTCATCGCCGCATGTGGCCTGCGAACAGATCAACGGATCGGCCGAACTGACCTGCATGGTGGACGGCCATGTGGCAGCCGGAAAGATCGACACCAACTGGGCCCTGGGCCTGGACCGCAAGACCACCACGCTGGCCTATCAGAACGGCACCGTTGTTCTGGATCATTCCCAGGAGCATGTGGTGATCCGCGACGGCAAGTTTACCGAGACAATATCGCTGCAAAATGGGCTGCCGCGCCTGACCAATCATTATATCGGCGTGTTTCAGGATCTGGAGACGGCGTTCGCGAAGGGCCAGGACAATATCGCCCGGTCCTGCCAGCTTCACGAGCTTTTGTTCGCGGCTGTGACGGCGGCCAAACGCGTCCCGGTCTGACGTTTCGCCAACTGGACATTGCACCACGCTTGCGGCACCTTTTGGGCAGAGCGGGGCTTTAACGCCCGCCGGGGGCGAAACATCATGTCATTCTTGCGCAAGATCTATTGGCAGGTGCTGATTGCCATCGTGCTGGGCACGGTGTTCGGCATTCTTTGGCCCGCCCAGGGCGCAGCCTTGAAGCCGCTTGGCGACGCCTTCATCGCCCTGATCCGCATGATGATCGGGCCGGTGATTTTCTGCACCATCGTGCATGGCATCGGTTCGATGCACGACATGGCCAAGGTGGGCCGCATCGGGCTGAAGGCCATTCTGTGGTTCGAATTCATTTCCACTTTCGCGCTGATCCTGGGCCTGATTGCCGCGCATCTGACCCATCCGGGCGTGGGCATGTCGATGGCGGCTTCGGCCTCCAGCGCCAAAACCGTGGCGAGCTATGCCGCCAAGGCCGCCGATGACAGCGTGACGGCGCATCTGATGGCCATTATCCCCTCCACCTTCACCAGCGCCTTTTCGACCGGCGATCTGCTGCAGGTGCTGCTGGTTTCTGTGTTGACGGGCGTGGCGCTCAGCCAGATGGGGGCGGCCGGCGGCAGAATAGCCCATGGCGTCGATCAGATCGGCAAGGTGTTTTTCAAGATCATCGGCATCATTCTTTACACCGCGCCCATCGGCACTTTCGGCGCCATGGCCTATACGATGGGCGCCTTTGGCGTGAAGTCGCTGATCAATCTGGGCGAGCTGGTGGCGATCTTCTATGTCACCAGCCTGATTTTTGTGTTGGTTGTGCTTGGCGCCATCGCCCATTTTCTGCGCTTCTCGATCTTCAAATTCCTGCGCTACATCCGCGAGGAATTGTTCATTGTGCTGGGCACGTCATCTTCCGAGACCGTGCTGCCCAACCTGATGCGCAAGCTGGAAACGTTGGGCTGTTCAGATTCGGTGGTGGGGCTGGTGGTGCCGACGGGCTACAGCTTCAATCTGTGCGGCACCAATATCTACATGACCCTGTCCATCCTGTTCCTGGCCCAGGCCACGGGCACGCATCTGACCTGGGGTCAGGAAGCCACCATCATCCTGATCTCGATGCTCACGTCCAAAGGGGCTGCGGGCGTCACCGGCGCGGGCTTTATCGTGCTGGCCGGCACGCTGTCGATTGTGCAGGACATTCCGGTGGCGTCGCTTGCCATGCTGCTGGGGGTGGACCGTTTCATGAGCCAGTGCCGTTCGCTGACCAATTTCATCGGCAATGGCGTGATCACCATTGCCGTGGCGCGCTGGGAAAATGAGATCGACGAGAAAAAGCTGCACCGCAACCTGGATGCGGGCCCGGCCAAGGTGGAAGAGGCGTTGCCGGCATAAGCCGCGCAATAAATTCAAATTTTCGGCTTTGGTTCCTGCCTCCTGAACTATTTGTCACGCGGATAACGGGCTTTCATTCATCTGCGGTTCAAGCTGGTGCGCCCATTCTGACGGGACAAATCCGCATGGGAGATGCCCCTGTCGCTTGATGGTGTCCTTGCCGTAAACCGTTTCGGCCTAGGCGCGCGCCCGGGCGAAGTCCAGCTTGCCAGCACCGACCCCAAGGCCTGGCTGACGGCGCAGGTGGGGCCCGCGCCGCAGCCGGTGCAGGCCGATGGCGCGCCCTTCAAAAACGGCGGCCAGCTTGTCGCGGATATGGACCAGTTCCGCCGCGAACGCCGTGATGCGCGCAAGCAAAATGACGCCAAGGATGCGATGGCCTTCAACAAGATGCGCCGCCAGGTGCTGATGGATGAAATGGCGGCGCGTTTTGATCTGGGTTTCACCACCAGCCGGCCTTTTGCCGAACGGCTGGTCTGGTTCTGGAACAACCATTTCACCATCTCGACCCAGAACGGGCAGACCGCCAGTCTGGCCGGCGCCTATGAGCGCGAAGCGATCCGCCCTTACATCGCCGAGAAATTCGAGGACATGCTTTTGGCTGTCGCCACCCATCCGGCGATGCTGATTTACCTGAACAACGCCCAATCCATCGGTCCGGATTCGCAGGCCGGCACGATCTCGCGGCGCGGCCTGAACGAGAATTTCGGCCGCGAATTGATGGAGCTTTATTCCCTGGGCGTGAATGGCGGCTATACCCAGGCCGATGTCATTGCGCTGGCCAAGATTCTCACCGGCTGGAGCATCGACACCGGCCAGCCGCAAGCGCAGGGCCGCCGCGTGCGCTTCATGCAGTCGCGGCTTGATCTGGCGGATTTCCAGCAGAATACCGCCAGCGGGAATGGCTTTCGCTATTATCCGCAGCGGCATGAGCCGGGCAGCGTCACCCTGCGCGGCAAGACCTATCCCCAAGGCTTTGAAGGCGGGCGCGCCGCGATCCATGATCTGGCGCATGATCCGGCCACCGCCAAATTCATCGCCACCAAATTCGCCACGCACTTTATTTCCGATACGCCGCCGCCTGAATCCGTGGCGCGGCTGGAAAAGATTTTCCGCGACACCGGCGGCGACTTGAAAGCGCTTTCCCTGGCGGTGGTGGACGATCCGGCGGCTTGGGCGCCGGGGCCAGGAAAGATGCGTCCGCCGGTGGAATATGTCACCGCGACCTTCCGCTTGCTGAATTTGCCCGGCGCGCAGAATGCCCCGCGCCAGACACAGATGGCGATGCAGGCGTGCCGGTTGATGGGGCAGTTTCCCATGGCCGCGCCTTCGCCCAAGGGCTGGTCGGACCAGTCGCAGGACTGGTCGGGCCCCGATGCTGTTCTTTCGCGGATCGCTTTTGCCCGGCAACTGGCCGGCCGCCTGCCGCAGGAATTGGGCGTGGGACAGGTTTCACGGCTGGCGGCTGGGGCGCTTGGCCCGCGGCTTTCCGCCAATACCGGCCATGCCATCGCCGCCGCCGCCAATCCTGGCGAGGCGCTGGCGCTGCTGCTTTCCAGCCCCGAATTCCAACGGAGATAATCCATGGACCCGTTTTGCGCTTCGCGCCGTTCGATGCTTCAAGGCGTTGCCGCCACCACCGCGTTTTGCCTGTGGGATGCGCCGCTGAAATTCGCCTTTGCCGCTGTGCCGGGCGACCGCCGCCTGGTGGTGGTGATCCTGCGGGGCGCGGTGGACGGGTTGGCGGCCGTTCCGCCGCATGGCGACAAGGATTATGCCGCCATTCGCGGGCCGCTTGCGCTTTCCACCGAAGGCGCCACACCCTTGCACGATCTGGACGGATTGTTCGGCCTGCATCCGGCGCTGGCGAACCTCAAGACCATGTATGACAGCAAGGAATTGATCGCGTTCCAGAACATCTGTTCGCCCTATCGCGACCGCTCGCATTTTGAAGGCCAGAATGTGCTGGAGACCGGATCGGTCAAGCCGCACGCCATTGGCGATGGCTGGCTCAACCGGGCGCTGACACCGATGGGCATGGGCGATGGCATGCATGCCCTGGCGGTGGCCCAGACGCCGCCCTTGCTTCTCACCGGCCCCGCGCGGGCGACAAGCTGGATGCCCGCGTCGCTGCCCACACCGGACGCCGCTTTCCTGGCCCAGGTCAAAGCGCTTTACGCCCGCGATGCGACGCTGTCCCAATCCCTCGACGATGCCTTGTCGCTGCAAAGCGCCGCGGCCATTGCCTCGGACGATCCTTCCGACAAGAAAGCGGGACCCGGCAACAACGCCAACCTGACGCCACTGTTCGCCGGCGCGGGCAAGCTGCTGGCCGCCAATACTGGTCCGCGGGTTGCGGTGCTGGATATCAGCGGCTGGGATACGCACATCAACGAGGGTGCGGGCGACGGCCAGCTGGCGCGGCGGCTTGCGGCACTGGACGCGGGTCTGGACGCCTTGAAGACTGCGCTGGGTCCGGCCTGGAGCAAGACGGCCGTGGTGATGGCGACAGAATTCGGCCGCACCGCCCGGCCCAATGGCAATGGCGGCACCGATCACGGCACTGGCGGCGCCAGCTTCCTTCTGGGTGGTGCGGTGGCGGGCGGCAAGACCCGCGCCGAATGGACCGGGCTTTCCAACGCGGCCTTGCAGGATGGGCGTGACCAGCCTGCCCGAACCGATCTGCGTTCGCTGTTCAAGGGCGTGCTGGCCGAGCATATGGGCGTGCCGAACTCGGCGTTGGAAAGTGCGGTCTTCCCCGACAGCGCCAACGCGCCCGCCATGACGGGGCTTATACGGGCTTAAAAGGGTAAGAGCTTAAGCGCCGCGTTTGGCGGCGATGCCGGATGCCAGCAAGGCTTCCCATTCGCGGGCGCGGGCGCGCCAGGAACAGACGCGGTTTACTTCCCGGCTTTGTTCAAAACGCTGCTGTGCCCAATCGGTGGGGTTGGCCAAAAAGCCGGCGACATTGTCTTCCAGCAAGGCGGTATAGCGCGCCATCACTTCGGCATCGTCCATCGCGGTGGTCACGGGCAGAAGATCGGCAAAACCAAGCGTGGTTTCCTTCAGCGCCCCCAGATCCATGCTCACCACTTTCAGGCCGGCGGCGATGGCCTCCAGGGCGGCGATGCAATAAGTCTCGATAAAGGCGCAAGGATAAGACAGGAATGCGGTCTGTTTCAGGGCCGCTGCCAGGGCGGGCTGCGCCACCGAGCCATGATAGCGGGTGCGGGGCGCGCTGCGAATTTTGGCGTAAAGACCCTCAAAATCCCTGTCCGGCGCACGATAGGTCTGCATCGCCGAATAAATATCGAACTGCGTCTGCCCGGCCATATTCCCGATCACATCCGCCAGCAGATGCAGGCCGCGATAGGGCATGCTGGTATAGGCGGCGCGGTTCTGCTTGGCGGCGCGCAATTCCCCCGCCGAAGCGAACATATTTTCAAAAGCCGGCGCGATGCCGTTGCCGATCACCGCCGAGACGCCGGCATAGCGCATCATGGCGCGGTGCGTGTTGCTGACAAAAACCGCGCAATCGATATGGGGTGCCATGGCGGGCAGGGGCGCCATGGCGGTCTGGTCCGGCGTCAAATGCAGCCAGGAGACATGAAAAGCGTTCGGCGCATCACGCTTCAGCCGGTCCGCCACCTGCGGCGCGCTGAGCGTGATCACCGCCTCAAAATCTGCCGCCGCGAAAGCGGCAGGATCGGTCAAGGCATCCAGCGGCAGATGGCGCACGCCCATCACCCGGTCGGGCGTGCCGGGCGGCAGGCGGCCGGCAAACGTCACGTCATGGCCATTTTGGGCCAGCTGGCGCGCCAGATAGGCGGCGCAGGATTCACTGCCGCCCAGGGGCTCGCGCTCGGGCGTGGTGACGTCCATCGCAATGGGGCTGAAACACAGGAAAAGCAGGCGCATGGCGGTTTTCATACAAGCACTTTTCGCCACTGCAGCAAAGAAGAGCGATTTGCTCCTTGCTCCGTCCCGGCATAGGATCAGCCCAACAAAATAAGAATCGTTCAGGGGCGTTTCAAACTTTCACATCGCGAAATTCGGGTCGGGCATCCATGCAGGATCGTCAGAAACTGAAAATGTGCCGCCGGCGCTTTCTGGCGTCGGTGGCTGCGTTGCCCGTGCTTTCCGGCCTCGCCAGTGCGGGGGTTATTCCCTCGGGTAAATTGCCCTGGTCGGCGTTTGCCGGCGACCCGCCCAAGCCGATCAATCCCCTGGGCTGGTATTTTCTGACACCGAATGAAGTGGCCACGGTCGAGGCGATCGTGAACCGCATCATTCCGCCCGACAATCAGACGCCCGGCGGCAAGGATGCCGGTTGCGCCGTGTTTATCGACCGGCAATTGGCGGGTTCTTTTGGCAGTTCGGACCGGCTCTATATCAAGGGTCCTTTTGCGGCCGGCCTTCCGACGCAAGGTTATCAGGGCGAATTGACGCCGTCCGGGCGCTATCGGTTGGGCCTCAAAGCGCTGGATGATTATGTGCGCGCCACCTATGCCGGCAAAAGCTTTGATCAGCTGACCGGCGATCAGCAGGACGCCGTGCTGGGCGGCATGGAAACCGGAAAAATCACGCTGAAGCTGGCGCTGGGTTTCAACACCCGCACCTTCTTTGAATTGCTGCTGCAGAACACCATGGAAGGCTTCTTCGCCGATCCGCTGTATGGCGGCAACAAAGGCATGGCGTCCTGGAAGATGATCGGCTTCCCCGGCGCGCGCTACGACTATCGCGACTATGTCACCAAACATAACCAGCTTTTTCCGCATGGACCGGTTTCGATCTATGGCGAGGAAAGCTGGAAGGCGAAGGGCTGACGCGTGGCAAGGATACTTCCCAAAAAAGACGTGGTGATCATGGGGCTGGGCTGGACCGGCTCGATCCTGGCGCATGAATTGACCGAAGTCGGCCTGGACGTGCTGGCGATTGAACGCGGGCCCTGGCGCGACACCGCCAACGATTTCAACATCGGCTATATGCCCGACGAACTGCGCTATGCCATCCGCCGTGAGCTTTTCCTGCAGCCCAGACAGGAAGCCATGACCATGCGCAATGACATGAGCCAGACGGCCTTGCCAATGCGCGATTATGGTTCGTTTCTGCCCGGCGCCGGCGTTGGCGGCGCGGGCGTGCACTGGAACGGCGCGACATGGCGTTATTACCCGTCAGATTTCACCATGAAGACGCATCTGACGCAGAAATATGGCGCCAAGAAATTCGATGGGCTGACGATTCAGGACTGGGGCGTCACCTGGGACGATATCGAGCCCATGTACGACAAGTTCGAACATCTTTGCGGCGTGTCGGGCAAGGCAGGCGTCCTCAACGGCCAGGTGCAGGCCGGCGGCAATCCTTTTGAAGGCACGCGGTCGCGCGAATATCCCAATCCGCCGCTGAAAATGCCCTATTCGTCCACGCTTTTCGCCAAGGCTGCGACGGAGTTTGGGCTGCATCCTTTCCCGATGCCGTCTTCCAATCTCTCGCGGCCTTACGTCAATCCGCTGGGCATCGCCATGGGCGAATGCACCTATTGCGGCTATTGCGAGCGTTTCGGCTGCGCCAATTATTCCAAATCCTCGCCCCAGGCCTGCATCCTGCCGGTGCTGATCAAGAAGCAGAATTTCCAGGTCCGCACCGAATGCGAGATCATGAAGGTCAATCTGCATCCCGACGGCAAGCACGCCAAAAGCGTCACCTATGTGGACACATCGGGCAATGAATATGAGCAGCCCGCCGACCTGATCATCCTGGCCGGTTATGGGTTGATGAATGTGCGCATGATGTTCCTGTCGGGCATCGGCAAGCCCTACGATCCCAATACCAATGAAGGCGTGGTGGGCCGCAATTACTGCTATCAGACCGGCGGCGGCGGCGCGTCGCTGATCTTCGATGACAAGCACTTCAATCCCTTCATGGGTGCGGGCGCGCTGGGCATGAATGCGCATGATTTCA
Organism: uncultured Alphaproteobacteria bacterium; assembly: GCA_903922545.1. The sequence goes on from CAIXUE010000259.1 coordinate 9,870, forward strand.
ATTCCGACATGGATCATTCCAAGCTGGATTTTGTCGGCGGCGCGTCGATCGGCTCAGGCGAAAGCAATGGCCGGCCGATCCAGGGCCGCCCCGTGCCGCCCGGCACGCCGCGCTGGGGCGCCAAATGGAAAGACGCCACGGCAAAGACCTATGGCCGGGTGATGAGCATCGGCGGCTCGGGCTCCTCTTACGCCCAGCGCGGCAATTACCTGGACTTGGATCCCACCTATAAGGACGATTACGGCCGGCCGCTGCTGCGCATCACCTTTGATTTCCCCGACAATGATATCCGCATGCAGAACTGGGTCGGCGAGCAATGTGTCAAGATCGCAAAGACACTTAATCCCAAAACCCTCACCGCCGGCACGGCGCGCAAGGGCTGGAATTCGGTGCCCTATCAAAGCACCCACAATACCGGCGGCGCCATCATGGGCGCCGATCCCAAGACCAGCGCCATCAACCGCTATCTGCAGAATTGGGATGTTTCGAATGTGTTTGTGATGGGCGCCAGCGCCTTCCCGCAGAACGCGGCGGTCAATCCCACCGGCACGGTGTGCGCCCTGGCCTATTTTGCGGCCGAAGCGATCACCACCCGTTACATCAAAAACCCCGGCCCGCTGGTGCAGGCATGAAGAACCTGCTGCAGAAAATCGCGGGCGTCGCGCTTCTGGCCAGTGCCCTGGCAGGGCCGGCTTTCGCCGGGGCCGAACCCAATTACGACAGAGTTTCTTCCGGCCGCTATCAGGCGATCCTGGGCGATTGCATGGGCTGCCATAGCGCGCCCGGCGGCCCCGCCTTTGCCGGCGGCGCGCCGCTGCAGACGCCCTTTGGTTTCATGGTGGCGCCCAATATCACGCCCGACAAGCAGACCGGCATCGGCAACTGGTCGGAAGCGGCTTTCCGCCGTGCTGTGAAAGAGGGCGTTGGCCGCGGCGGCCAGCGGCTTTATCCAGCCATGCCTTATCCGGCCTACGCCAAGATGAGCGACGAAGATGTCGCCCGGCTTTATGATTACATGCAGACCGTGCAGCCGGTGCGCCGCGCGGTGCGCAGCAATCTTCTGGCGTGGCCGTTCAACATCCGCGCCCTGATGGCGGGCTGGGACTGGCTTTATTTCAAGCCCGCGCCCTATGCGCCCGATACATCCAAATCGGCGCAGTGGAATCGCGGCGCCTATATCGTGACCGGCCCGGGCCATTGCGGCGCCTGCCATACCGGCAAGGGACTTTTGGGCGCCGACAGCGCCAGCGCGCTGGGCGGCGGTTCGCTGCAGGGCTGGTTCGCGCCCGACATCACATCAGATGGCGCGCGCGGCATTGGCAGCTGGAGTGCGCCGGAAATCGTGGCGTATCTGAAGACCGGCCAGAATGCCCATTCCATGGCGTCAGGCCCGATGGCGGAAGCGATTGAGGCCTCCACCTCGCTGATGACCGATGGCGATCTGCAGGCCATTGCGGTGTATCTGAAGGGCATGCCGGCCTATTCCAGCGGCGGGGCCGCGACCCTGGCCGCCAATGATCCGCATATGCAGGCGGGCGCGTCTATCTATGAAGACAATTGCATGGGCTGCCACAACGCCAATGGCGGTGGCCAGCATGCGATCTTCCCGCCCTTGGGCGGCAATCCGATTGTGCGGCAGGCCAGCGCCGAAAGCCTGGCGCGGGTGGTGCTGGCGGGCACCCAGGCGGCCCAGACCAAGCAAGCGCCCACCGCGGCGGCGATGCCGTCTTTTTCCTGGCGGCTGAACGACCAGGAAGTTGCCGATGTGCTGACCTATATCCGCGGCAGCTGGGGGAACGGTGCCGCGCCGGTATCCGCCGGTGTGGTTGCCGAGGCGCGCAGAGCACGCTGACGGAAAATAAGGCCGCGCCGGGCACGTTGAAGGCGCCTTTCTGGTATTGTGGCAAGACGCGCGCCCGGGCGACCCATGTTGTTGACAAGCATCCTCATCACAGACGGCGACACAAAGCCGGACGCGCTCCCGCCAAGCGTGAAAGAGAATATCGATTCACTTCGGGCGGCCTATCCCGGATCTGAACATCGGCTTTTTGACCGGGACGTCTGCCACGAGGTTATCGCGCAAAATTTCGACAAGGATGTTGTGGCGGCATTCGACAGACTGAAGCCCTATGCCTTTCAATCCGACCTGGCGCGGCTGTGCATCCTGCACCGGTATGGCGGCGTCTATGCCGATATTTCGGTGTATTTTTTCTCGCCTTGGCCGCCGGCTGAGACAAAGGCGGCGGCGCCGATAACGAAGCTGGCGGTGTTCCGGGACTTCTGCAATGTCGCCCCCTGGCAGGTGGCCAACACGATCATTGCCGCGCCGGCGCAGCACAAGGCCATTGGCAAGGCGATCGATCTGATCTGTATGAATGTGAAAAATGAATTTTACGGTTGTTCGTCTTTGTCGCCCACTGGCCCGGATGTTTTCGGCAAGGCCATCGCCCTGACATGCGAGCCGGAAGATCTGGTGACCGGAGATTCGGTATTCGCTTTGCCGGACACCGGTTCAAAACAGGTGGTGGCTGAGGCAAGCCACTGTTTTGTTTTCCTGGACAATGTGCATGCGGTAAAGAGAAAGCGGGGCGGGGGCCCCCTGTCGGATCTGGGGATTTCCGGCGGCAACAATTACAATGCGCTATGGGTTGCGCGGGATATTTATAAGAAATGAGAATGCCGATATGACAGGGCACCTGCCATGATACCGCCCATTATTCACCAGACCTGGAAAACCAAGACCGGGCTTTCAGACTGCCACGCTTTCTGGCGTGACAGTTTCCGGGAAGTGAATCCGAGCTTTTCCCACCCGCTCTATGATGACGCGGACAATCTGGCCCTGGTGACGGAAAAGGCGCCCGCGCTGCTGCCGGCCTACCGGGCTTTTCCGCAGGAGATTTACCGCGTCGATATGGTGCGGGCTTTGTAGCTGTTTTTCTTCGGTGGGTTTTATGCCGATCTGGATTTTCAATGTCTTCGGCCGTTCGGCAAATATTGCGCCATGCCGCGGCTTGTTTTCGGCCGGATGGGCACGTTTCAGGCGCAGGAGAATTTTGAGCATGAGATCCCCAACGCCCTGATGGCCTCGCCGCCCTTTGACGCCTTCTGGCTTTTTTATCTCAGCGGCATTCTCAAGGCGCAGACGGCGATGACGATGGGCGGCGAAGCGCGGGTTGAATATGTCACCGGTCCGGTGGCGCTGCGCCAGGCGCTGCTGGCTTATATCGGGGATCCGGAGCATGCCCGGCGCACGGTCAAGGAGTTCCTGCGCCTTTATCCCATCGCATTTCCGCGTGAGCGCCTGGCGTCGCATGAGGCGCTCATTCTGCCGTCACATGTCTGGTATCCCATCAACTGGGCCGACAAGCTGCATCAGATGTTCCGCCGCACCGTGGTGGAGGAAGGCTATCTTCCCAGCCTGGAGGATGCGCGTGCGCTTTTCCCGCACAGTGACGCGGTGACCTATTGGCAGCGCAGCTGGTTGGAAACGGCAACCGGCGCCTGATCCCGCCAGCACTAAGGCGCGGACAAGAAAAAACCCGCGCCGTGAGGCGCGGGTTTGATCTGCCAAAACAGGAAAGACGCCTAGGACGGCGGCGTGGCGCGCAGGCTGACCTTCTGCACCCGGTAATTGCCGACTTCGCCAACCAGAAGCTGGTTGGGATTGCGGCAATCGATTTCATTGACGGAGCCGAAATCGCCCGGCTTCTTGCCGGCCTGGCCGAACTTGCCGACCACGCTTCCGTTCAGCTCCAGCTTGTAGATCGCCCCGCCCTTGTCGAGGTTATCGACCGGGTTGGAATCCGAAGCATAGAGATAGGGGTGCGCGCCGCCGGAAATGCAAAGCGCCTTGGGATCGCCAATGCCGGTGATCGAGCTTTTGTAGTTCAGGTCGTTGTCCAGCACCTGGATGCGGTGATTGGCCGGATCGGCGACATAGACATTGCCGCTGGCGTCCACCTGAACGGAGGTGGGGCCGCCCAGCTTGTCATTGTCGCTGCCCTTGGCGCCAAAGCTCTTCGTGAACACGCCATCGGGCGTGTATTTGGCGACGCGGGTGTTGTTGCCGTTGTCGGCCACGAAGATGTTGCCTTGCGCGTCCCAGGCCACGTCAGACGCCTGGTCGAACAGGTCCTGCTGGGCGCCGGCGCCGGGGGCCGCGCCACCGCGCGGGGCGCGCGGCGGGGGTTCGGGTACATCAATGGATTCCGGCTTGCGGCCCATGGTCATCAGGACCTTGCCGCCGGTCGGATCGAACTTGATGAGCATGCCGCTAAAGGCATCCACGGCCCAGATATTGTCCTTGGAATCGATGCGGACCGATTGCGGCACCAGGAAGCCGTACATGTTCTTGCCGATTTCCTTGGTGTATTTGCCGTTGGCGTCGAATTGCAGCATCTGCGCGCCGGTATGGGCGAAGGTGCGCGAACCGCCCAGCGACGCGGTGGGCTGACCACTGCGCTGGAACAGGAAGATGGCGCCCTTGGAATTGGTGGCCACGCCGGCGGCTTCGCCGAAATAGACATCCTTGGGCATCTGCAACGGCTGTGTCGCCGTGTAGGGAAGGGCCTGCTGGGCGGCCGCCGGCAGCGCCGTCAGGACGGTGGCTGCGAGCAGGGCTGGCAAAAAGCGTTTCATGTTTTTTCTCCCGATATCTGTTCGCATTACTTCGCCAGCACGAATTTCTGGACGCGCCAGGATTCGATTTCGCCGGGGTAAAGCACATTGGGGTTGCGGCAATCCATCATGTGAACGACCTGGAAGCCCGGCGCGATCTTGCCGGCATGGCCGAACTTGCCCAGCGGCGTGCCGTCCAGCTCAGCCTTGTAGATCTGGCCGGTCTTGGCCCAGCTGCCGGGCGGATTGTCATTGGGATTGGAGTTGGAGACGAAGAGATACTGATGATCTCCCTCGGTCGAAATGCAATCGGTCCAGGCGGTGCCGAACTGGGTGTAGGACGCCTTGAACTTCAGATTGTTGTCGAACACCTGGTAACGGTTGTTGCCGCGGTCCGCGACATAGACGTTGCCCTGGCGGTCCACCTGCAGCGCATGGGGAAGGTTGAACTGGTCGTCGCCCTTGCCCGGCAGATTGCCGCCGACCTTGGCCAGGAAATGACCATCGGGCGAGAATTTCAGCACCCGGTTGTTGCAGTAACCGTCGGCGACGAAGATGTCGCCCTGCTGGTCCCAGCCGATATCGGTGGGGCGGCAGAAGGTATAGTTCTGGTCCGGCGGATTGGGGCCGTGCGGCGTGGCGACCAGGCCGGTGGTCACCGGCGGACGATAGCCAAGCACCATCAGGATCTTGCTGCCATCGGGGCTGAATTCGGTGATCAGGTTGGCGCCTTCATCCACCGCCCAGATATTGTCATGCACGTCCACGCGCACCGAATGGGCGAAGAGGAAGCCGTAATAATTCTTGCCGATTTCGCGCAGGAAAGTGCCCTTGGGGTCGAATTCCCAGAGGCGGCTGTGTTCGCCGCGGAAAAAGATGAAAATGTCGCCCTTGGAGTTGGTCGCGACGCCCTGGGTCTCGCCCATATAGTCGCCGGGGGGGGCTTTAAAGAAGTTGGGCACCGCCTGGTAGTTCAGGTTGGGTGCGGCTGATTCTGCAGTTGCCGCCTGCTGCGCAGACGATTGGCCCGCGCACAACATCAGGCCTGCCGCGAGTGCGGATATAATGTATTTCTTCAAAGGATCCTCCCGGAAATTGGACTTCTCGCGGGCGCTCTGCCGGGGCCTCGGGAAGTGGGCGCATCTAGGCACGCCGCCTGTTTTTTTACAACAGCGCCCCGGTTTTGTTGCAGCGCCGAAGGGCCCTGCCGGTCTGGTGCCGCCGCCGGGGCTGGGCTAGTTTCCGGCCCCCGAATGGGCATCTGAACGGGCATTGAGAACAAAGGAATAACGCTGATGAATATCGGTTTTGTGGGACTTGGTTTGATGGGGCGGCCGATGGCCGGCCACCTTTTGAAGGGCGGTCACAAGGTTTTCGCCAACGACCTTTTTCTGGTCAAAAACAACAAGCCTTTGCCCGAAGAGCTGACCGCGGCCGGCGCGGTGGAAGTGAAGTCCCTCAAAGAACTGGCCTCCAAGGCCGACATCATCATCACCATGGTGCCCGATACACCCGATGTTGACGCCGCCCTGTTCGGCGCCGACGGCATCGCCGCCGGCCTGACCAAAGGCAAGATCGTGGTGGATATGAGTTCGATCAGCCCGATCGAGACCAAGGAATTCGCCGCCAAGATCGAAAAGCTGGGCTGCGATTATGTCGATGCCCCGGTGTCGGGCGGCGAGCTGGGCGCCAAGAATGCTACCCTCACCATTATGTGCGGCGGCAAGGAAGACGTGTTCAACAAGGTCAAGCCGCTGTTCGAGCTTCTGGGCAAGAACATCACCCTGGTGGGTGACGCCGGCGCCGGCCAGATCACTAAGGTCGCCAACCAGATCATCGTGGCGCTGAACATCCAGGCGGTTTCGGAAGCCCTGCTGTTCGCCTCCAAGGCCGGGGCCGATCCCGCCAAGGTGCGCCAGGCCCTGATGGGCGGCTTTGCCGCGTCCCGCATTCTGGAAGTGCATGGCGAACGCATCATCAAGCGCACCTTCGATCCGGGCTTCCGCATCGAACTGCACAGCAAGGACCTGAACCTGGCCCTGTCCAATGCGCGCAAGATGGGCATTTCGCTGCCCAACACCGCCATCGCGCAGGAGCTGTTCAATTCCTGTATCGGCAATGGCGACGCCAAAAAGGACCATTCGGCGCTGGTCACGGCGCTGGAGCGGATGGCGAACCACAAGGTCGCCTGAGTCCAGGGAACTTTCGCGCCCCTATGGCGTTGAGGAGGCGGGGGGCGTTCAGGCGCTGCCCCGCTTTTTCATTTGAGGAGCCCCCATGACCGCCGCCACCAAGCCATTTCTGACTGACGTCAAGACGCTCCGCGAGCGCGCCCGCCAGCATCTGGAAGACGGCGCCATCGGCAGCAATTATGTCGGCGACGTCAAAAAGACCATCGAGATTCTGCAGGCAGTGCTGGCGACGGAAATTGTCTGCGTGCTGCGCTACTCCATGCACTCGGTCGCGGCTTCGGGAATTTCCAGCGAAAGCGTCAAGGCGGAATTCGCCCAGCACGCCAAGGAAGAGCATGAGCATATGATGGCGGTGGCCGAGCGCATCAACCAGCTTGGCGGCACGCCCAACTTCAATCCCGAAGGGCTGCTTTCGCGTTCGGCTTCGCAATATGTCGAGGGCGACAATCTGGTGGACATGATCAAGGAAAATCTGGTCGCCGAGCGTATCGCGGTGGATCATTACCGCGAACTGATCCGCTATTTCGGCGAGGATGATCCGGGCACCAAGAAAATGCTGGCCGATATTCTGCGTGTGGAAGAAGAACATGCCGACGACATGCATGATCTTCTGGTCGCCCATGAAGGCAAGCCGATGTTGAAGAGCTAGCCGGCTAAAAAGGCCCGCGGCTTTTTAATGTTTCATATTCTTTCCTGAGCGCCGCGATGCGGCTGCGATAGGCATCGGTCAGGCACGCCGTGCTGGCGCCACAGCGGCGGCGCACGGCCAGGAAAGCCTTTTGTTCATCGCCCATATCGCCGCGCGTGCCCATGCCGACCAACCCGCTCAAGGTCTGGAATCGCACCGCCATCTCAACATCCATTTCGCTGAGCGCGCGCGAGGCGCAGACGGCGCGTTCATCGGCGGCGCGCGCCAGATCACAATTGAAACTTGCCGCGTTCGCGGAACCTGCAAAAAACGCTGCGAAGAAAAAAGCAAAACAGAATATACGCATGCGCGCATTATGCGTTTGAAATGGAACTGTATGCAACTCGCAGGAACTTTTGTTCCTTCTTGAATCGCATTTTTAAAACGATTAGATGGCGCATAACGCGTTGATCGCGTCACCGTTCCCGTGTGAGGGAACACCGCTTCGGCGGGCATGTCTCGAACACCAAACAGGGAATGAAAAATACATGGCGCTTTCTCGCGTAGTCGCGAACAAATTATCCGCTCCGCTGAACTTCAGGAAATTTCTCGCCACCGGATTCATTCTGGGCGGCATGCTTTTCGTGATGCAGAACAGTCCGGTGCGGATGGACGCCTTCAAATTTCCGCCGCCGGTTCGCCTTTCCATCATTGACGCCGCCGGCCCGGTCCAGCCGCGCAGCAATTTCGATCCCGATGCCGGCGTGCCGTCGCGCGAACTGATCGGGCGCTGGGACCCCCTGATTGTGGATGCTTCCAAGCGCTTTAACGTTCCCGCCGCCTGGATCCGCAATGTGATGCGCGCGGAAAGCGGCGGCCGCTCTTTTCTCAATGGTCAGCCCATTACTTCGTCCCGGGGCGCGGTCGGCCTGATGCAGGTTGAGCCCGGCACCTATGCCCAGATGGCGGCGCAGTACCGGCTGGGCAGCGATCCCTATAATCCGGAAGACAATATCAAGGCCGGCGCCGCCTATCTGCGCTGGCTGCACGGCAAATACGGTTTCCCCGCCATGTTTGCCGCCTACAATACCGGCCCCGGCAATCTGGAAAATCACCTGCATCATGGCGCGCCCCTGCCGGCGGAAACGCGCAGCTATGTCGCCAGCATCACCCGCGCGCTTGGCGCGGGCGCTGACTGGCTGACCCGTCGCAGCAGGGTCACAGTGACGGCGCCCAATGGCCACAAGATCGCGCTGGATCCGGGTGCGGTGCGTTCGGTGCGCGCCGCCCTGCCGGGCGAATATGCCCCGGGCGTTGCCGCTGTGATCGACCTGGGCAAATCCCGCCAGGGCGTTCAGGAAAGCCCTGAGAATGTGCTGGCCATGATCGGGCCGCTTCGCCACGGCGTGTGAACTCTGCGTGTGATCGGGGGATCCGGCGCTATAGTGGCGCGTGGAGAGCCCCGTGCCTGAAGCTTTTATTCCTGTCGCCGCCCCGGTTCATACCCGCCGGCTGAGCCGGCTTGAGATCGCGCTGGCGGCGCGGCGCAACGTGCTGGAAATCATTCCGGCCATTTCCTATTCCCGCCCCATCGTCACGGGCGAAGCGCTGCGCCGCTGGCACATGCTGACCGATCCGGCGGGCTATAAGCGGGTGATGCTGGACAATCTGTCCAACTATCCCAAATCCGAAATCATGCGCCGGATGCTGCGCCCCGCCATTGGCGAAAGCCTGTTCAATGCCGATGGCGCGGAGTGGAAATGGCAGCGCCAGGCGGTGGCCCCGGTCTTTACGCACCGCAATGTGGTGGCGCTGGCTCCGGCGATGAGCGCCACGGCGGCGCGGGCCGTCAGCCGGTTGCGGGGCGCGGCCCACGCCGAACTGGTGTCGGAAATGCTGACCGCAACCTTTGATGTGATCTGCGATGTGGCGCTGTCGGGGCGCGAGCATTTCGACGCCCATACTTTTGGTGACGCCATCACCCGCTATTTCAAGACGGCGGGCCGCACCTCGCTGCTGGATTTTCTGGGGGTGCCCGAATGGTTTCCCCGGCCGGGTGAACTGATCGCGGGCGCCGCTGTCCGCACCATGCACGGCATGGTGGGCGAGGCGATTGCGGCAAGGCGTAAGGAAATGAGCGGCGCGGACGGCCCCGCTGACGATCTGCTGGATCACATGCTGGCGGCGGAAGATCCGGAAACCGGCCGGCGGATGTCGCCCGCCGACCTGATCAACAACATGCAGTTCTTCATTGTCGCGGGCCATGAGACCACGGCGCTGGCGATTTCCTGGGCCTTGTATCTGCTGGCCAACAGCCAGGAAGCGCAGGAACGGGCCTCTGCCGAGGCATCACGTCAGCTTCAGGGACGGGTGGCCGGAGCCGACGATCTGGCCGCCATGCCTTTTATCAATCAGGTACTGGAAGAAGCCATGCGGCTTTATCCGCCGGTGGGGCTGTTGGCGCGTCATGTGGTGGCGCGTGACGAATTGTGCGGCCGCACCGTCTATCCCAACGATATCCTGTTCCTGCCGATCTGGGCGCTGCACCGCCATGAACTTTTGTGGGAGCGGCCGGAAGCGTTTGATCCGGACCGTTTTGCGCCGGGTACGGTGCGCGACCGCTATCAATATCTGCCGTTCGGTGCTGGCCCGCGCATCTGTGTCGGCGCCAATTTCGCCATGATGCAGGCGGGTATCATTCTTTCGACCCTGATCCAGAATTTTCGCTTCACCCAGGGAAAGCCGCTGCCCAAACCGGTCATGACCATGACGGTGCGGCCGGAGCCCGGCATTCATCTGGAAATAGAAATGCTGACTTAAAGGTCGGAGAACTTCTTTTTCTCTGCCACCAGCTTTTCCAGCAAGGCGGAAGGCTTCCAGCCATATTTTTTGACGCCGGCCAGCACCGTGTCCAGGCCGATGGCGTCGGCATAGAACATCGGGCCGCCGCGCCAGGCGGGAAAGCCGTAACCGTAGATCCAGACGATATCGATGTCGGAAGCGCGGCTGGCCTTGCCTTCTTCCAGGATCTTCGCGCCTTCATTGATCATGGGGTAAAGCTGGCGCTCCAGAATTTCCTGATCCGGAATGGTGCGCGGGGTGATGTTTTTCTTCGCCCACAGATCGGTCAGCAATTTCCCGGTGATGGGCGAGGGCGTGGCTTTGCGCTTTTCGTCATAATCATAATAGTCGCCGCCCGTCTTCTGGCCCTTGCGGCCCATTTCATTGAGCAGGTCGCGCAGCGTCTCGCCATGCGATTCCTCTTTCACCCAGCCCAGGTCCAGCCCCGCCAGGTCCCACATGGCAAAGCCGCCCATGGGAAAGCCGAACTGCACCAGCACCTGGTCGATATCCCAGGGCTTGGCGCCTTCCATCACCATCTTGTCGGCTTCATTGGAACGGGCCGCCAGCATGCGGTTTCCGACAAAGCCGTAAGCCACACCCACCAGCACGCCCACCTTGCCGATGGTGCGGGACAGCTTCATGGCGGTGGCGACAACTTCCTTGGATGTTTTGGCGCCGCGCACGATTTCGAGCAGCTTCATCACATTGGCGGGGGAGAAGAAATGCAGCCCCAGCACATGATCGGGCCGCCCCGTGACGGCGGCGATTTCGTCGATATCCAGGAACGAGGTGTTGGAAGCCAGGATCGCGCCCGGCTTGACCGCCTTGTCCAGCCTGGCGAAGACGTCTTTCTTTATATCCATGCGCTCGAACACCGCTTCGATGACCAGATCGCAATCGGCCAGATCTTCAATTTTCAGCGTGCCGGTGAGAAGCGCCATGCGCGTGGTGACGTCTTCGGGCGTAAAGCGGCCCTTGGCGGCGCTGGCGTCGTAATTCTTGCGCACCAGGCCCAGGCCGTGATCCAGGGCTTCCTGTTTCATTTCCATGATGGTGACGGGAATGCCCGCATTGGCGAAATTCATCGCGATGCCGCCGCCCATAGTGCCGGCGCCGACAATGCCCACCTTTTTGATCGGCAGAGTGGCTGTGTCATCGGACACATCGGGGATCTTGGAGGTCTTGCGTTCGGCGAAGAACAGATGGCGCAGCGCCAGTGACTGGGCGGAGTTGCGGCGGGCTTCAAAAATCTGCTGCTCCAGCGCGATGCCGTCATCAAAGGGCATAGTGGTGGCCGCTTCCACCGCCTTGATCGCATCCAGCGGCGCGTCAAAGCCGTGCATCTTCTGGCCACGGGCAAAAGTGAACACCATGGAAAAATCGCCGGTGACTTTTTCCTGGGCGTCGCGGGTGCGGCGCACGCCTTTGCCCTCAGCCAGCAGCCTGGCGATGAAGGCCAGTGCGCCGGCTTTCAGATCACCGTCCACGATTTCATCAATCAGGCCGTTGGCCAGCGCATCGCTTGCGCCGATGGGCTTGCCGGTGGCGATCATTTCCAGCGCCTTGGGCACGCCCACCAGCCGGGGCAGGCGCTGGGTGCCGCCCGCGCCGGGGATCAGCCCAAGATTGACTTCCGGCTGGCCGAATTTGGCGGATGCCAGCGCGACACGGTAATGGCAGCACATCGCCACTTCCAAGCCTCCCCCCAAGGCCGTGCCGTGGATGGCCGCCACCAGCGGCTTGTTCACGCCGTCAAAGGCATCCTGGGCTTCCTTGAAGCCGGCGCCTTTCTGTATCTTGTCGAATTCGGAAATATCGGCGCCGGCGATAAATGTGCGCCCGGCGCAGATCAGAAGAATGGCTTTCGCGCCCGCATCCTTGTTCGCCTGATCCAGCGCGGCCACCAGGCCGTCGCGCATCGCCATGTTGAGGGCATTGACCGGCGGATTGTTCAGCGTGATGACGGCGACATCGCCTTCGCGCGACAGATCGGTGACGGAGTTGATGGCGGTCATGGCGGCTCCTGAACGGGTGATGGCGATCCTATACCAGAATGGCGGCGGCTAATAAGGCAGCGGCTTGGGTTTGACGGGTTTGTAAGGCGCGGTCATCGGCTTTTTGGGAAAGGTGGCATCCAGAAAAGCTTCCAGCTTTTCCACCGCTTGCTTGTTGACGGCGGCATCAAAGGCGCCGGGACTGGTGTTGGCGGCCGGCGCGAAATCATGGGCGACGCCCGAATAGGTCACCAGTTCTGCCGGCACATTCTTGGCGCGCAGTGCATCGTAAAGCGTCTGGGATTGCTTGGGCGAGACGGTGGTGTCCGCCGCGCCGTGCATGATCAGAAAAGGCGGTGCCATGGATTCGATATAGGTGAGGGGGCTGGCGTTGCGCGTCACGCCGATCGGGCAAAGCGCCGGTTCGCAGCCCAGAAAATCACCGGCGGCGGATTTGTCCGGCGCCGGTTTGCCGAAATCGCTGTAAAGCGTTTCCAGATCGGTGACGCCATACCAGTCGATCACCGCCTGCACGCAATCTGATGGGGGCTTGCTGACTTTGGGATCGGTGGGTGGTTCCAGATTGGCAACACCGCAGGTGACCCCCGCCAGCGCCGCCAGATGCCCGCCAGCCGATGCCCCCCAAAGCGCGATGCGGGTGTCATCGACATTATATTCGCCGGCATTGGCGCGTATCCAGCGGATGGCGCTTTTCACATCCTGCAGCGCGGCGGGAAATTTCGCTTCACCCGACAGCCGGTAATCAATGCTGGCCACCACCATGCCGCGTGCCGCAAGGCTGGCGAGAAGTGCAGGGAAATCGCCGAAGGTGCCGCCATGGCGGGAATCGCCATGATCCCAGCTGCCGCCATGCACAAAGATCAGCGCGGGCACGGGAAAGCCTTTTCCCGGCGGCAAATAAAGATCGAGTGTCAGGGGGCGAAATCCGGCGGGCGTGCTGTAAACCATTTCAGTCATGGTTACGCCGCCGGGAAAATTCAGCACTTGCAGCGGATAGGCTTTGGCGCTGTTGAAATCATCGGGGGCGGGCACGGATTTTTTTGCCGCCACGCTTTTGGGCTGCTGACTGGCTTGCGGTTTTACGGGCGCCTTGACGGGCGCCGGTTTTGCGGGCGCCGCTTTGGCCGCAGGCGCTGGCGCTGCCTTGGCGGGCGGGGCCGGTTGCGGTTTGGTCGCGGCCATCAGAAATGGCGTGAGAAGAACCAGCGCCGCGCTCGCAATTTTTTTCATGATATCCAGAATAGTCCGCTTGCCGCAGCCCGATCAACCGCACACCAGATTCAGCGCGGCTCCAGCCAGTGCAGGGCAAAGAGGCGGCTTTCATCGGTCCATACCGCGCGGGGCGCAAATCCGGCCCGTGCGGCAAGTTCGCGGAAGCTTTCAATGCTGTATTTGTGGCTGTCTTCGGTATGGATGGCCTCGCCCGCTGCAAATTCCACCTCACCGCCCGGCAGGCGCACGCTCTGGCGCTTGAGGCTGACCAGATACATTTCGATGCGGTGTGCGGTGGGATTGTAGGGCGCGTAATGGGCGAAAGCGTCCAGGTCGAAGCCGGCATTGAGTTCGCGGTTGGCGCGGGCCAGAAGATTCTTGTTGAAGGCGGCGGTGACGCCCGCCGCGTCATTGTAGGCGGCATGCAGCACAGCGGGATCTTTGACCAGATCCACGCCGATCAGAAGACCGCCGCCGGCCAGCATCTCGCGCATCCGGCGCAGCAATCCCAGCGCGGCATCGGGGCGGAAATTGCCGATGGTGCTGCCGGGGAAAAATCCGGCGCGGCGCGGATTGCCCGCCATCACGGGCAATTGCAGCGGCAAGGTGAAATCGCCCACCAGGGGGCGAAGCTGAAGTTTGGGATAATCCGCCGCCAGCTGGCGCACCACGGCGCGCAGATAGGCGCCGGAGATATCAATCGGGCTGTAAGCGAAGGGCGCATCCAAGGCGTCCAGCAGGATGCGCGCCTTGCGCAGGCTGCCCGCGCCGAATTCCACAATCTCGGCGCCCGCGCCGATCAGGGCGGCGATCTCCGCGCCATGACGGCGCAGCAGCGCCACTTCGGTGCGGGTCTGGTAATATTCCGGCAGGGCGCAAATGGTGTCGAACAGGGCCGAGCCTTCTGCGTCATAGAAAAATTTGCAGGGCAGGGATTTCGGCGTGCGGGAAAGCCCTTCGCTCAGCGCACGGGCGAATTCACCGCCCGAGATGGTATCGATTGCTTCGGCATGACGAACGTCCATCACATATCCTCCGCAAGACGTATTCCACTGAACTGCCAGCGCGCCGAGGGCGGGAAGAAATTGCGGTAGCTGTCACGGGCATGGCCGGGCGGGGTGACAACACTGGCGCCGCGCAGCACCAGTTGCCCCACCATGAATTTGCCATTGTATTCGGCGGCAAAGCCATCGAACGGCTTGAAGCGGGGATAAGGATCATAGGACGAGCGGGTCCATTCCCAGACTTCGCCATGGGCGAATTGCGGCGCCATCGCTTCCCATTCAAATTCGGTGGGCAACCGCTTGCCCGCCCAGGCGGCAAAGGCGGCGGCTTCGAAGAAGCTCACATGCTGGACGGGCGCATTGGGATCCAGCGGTTGGACGCCGGCAAGGGTAAAGACGCTGCGTTTGCCATCGGCGTCGCACAGCCAATAAAGCGGTGCTTCCCATTTTTCTTCATTCACTCTGGTCCAGCCGTCGCTGAGCCAGAATTCCGCACGGCGATAGCCGCCATCGGCGATGAAGGCGAGATATTCGCCATTGCTGACAGGCGTGGATGCGATGCGGAACGGATAAAGCAGCACCTGGTGGCGCGGGCCTTCATTGTCGAAAGCAAAACCGTTTGCGTCATGGCCGATATCCGCCAGCCCGCCGGGATGGGACAGAAATTGGCGTCCCCGCGCCGGCATCGCCGCAATCGCCTCTTTGTCATAGGCGGGCAGCAGCGGGTTGGAAAAGAACGCGTGCTTGATGTCGGTGAGGATCAGTTCCTGATGCTGTTGTTCGTGATGCAGGCCAAGCGTGATGCGGGCGGCAAGCTTTTCATCCAGTTCGCGCGTCAGCAATTTTTCCATGGCGGCATCGACATGGCCGCGCCAGGCCAGAACGTCTTCCAGTGTGGGCCGGCTGATCAACCCGCGCTGGGGACGCGGATGCCTGGGCCCCAGCGCCTCGTAATAGGAATTGAACAGGTAAGCGAAATGCGGATCGAAGGGCACATAGCCCGGCTCATCACCCAGGATCATGCTTTCGAAAAACCAGCTGGTGTGGCCCAGGTGCCATTTGACCGGGCTGGCGTCGGGCATGGATTGCAGGGCGCAATCTTCCGGGCTCAAGGGCGCGGCCAGGGCCACGCTGCGGGCTCGGACCTGGGTGTAAAGGCGCGCCAGATCGCGGCCGGAATTGGCGCGGGGCAAGCCGGAGGCAAAGCTCATGGCGATCCTTGAGGAATGGCTGGCGGGTTCCGTTGTCCCGCCAGCCGGGATAACGGCTGTAAAATTAACAGGTTCCCGGCGCCTGGGCGGTGAATTTCCCAATAATCATGGGTATTGTAATATTATTGCGCGGCTTCATCCCTGGTTTACCGGGTATGCGGTTTGTCCCCTCTGTGACCTGAAAACATCAGGAATTTGGCCGCTTTTTGTTGAGGCGCCAAGCGGGACTCTGGTATTTAAGACTAGCCCGGACAATCACTTAGTCCCCGGGCCAGAAGGTTATGAAAAAGCTTTGGACCACCGCACTTCTCGCGGCTGGCCTTGCCGCCCTTGGGGCGCAGGCCGGCGCCGATGAGCTGCGCGTTCCCCTCAGCCTCACTTCGTTCGGCGCGGCCCAGGTTATTTCCTCTTACCGCATGTCGGCCGCCGCTCTGACGCTGGGCCCGGCGGAGACTTTTTCGCAAAATCCGTTTGCGGGCAGCGCATCGGTCCTGCCGGTGGCTTATGGCAATGCCGTCATGCCGCAAAGCTTCGCGGCTTCCACAGCGCTCAACATCAACCTGGCGCTGGACGCCGGATACAATCTCAATCTCAGCCAGCGTTTTGATAATTATAGCGCGCAACTGTCGCCGCTGCTGGATCAGGGCAATTTCCTCAGCCTGGCCAATGGCGGGCGCTATGCGGGGCTCACTTACGAACCGGCGCCCAATCTGCGCCTGCGCCTGGGCGCCCAGCTGAAAGACAACCGGCTCGACAGTTTCACTTTCGATCCCACCCTCAGCACCAGCGGTTTGCCGCTGACCTGGGACAATGGCCAGCAGCGTTCGCTGATAGGCGGAATTTCCTGGGACTTTAACGACTGGGCGGGCCTTAGCCTGAACGGCATCGTCAACAGCCAGAAGGGCGATCCCATCGGCGCCAATCCGCTGGCCAGCATCACCGATGCCACCACCGGCGCGTTGAATGTCACCGCGCATATGGATTTTGGCAGCGGCTGGACCACGGAAGCGGCCATCAGCGGCGCCTTGACCCAGCTGGATCAGAAGAACGGCGTGCCCACCTCGCTGGACAGCAATTCCTATTCGCTGGCCATCGCCAAGCATGGCTTGTTCGGCCAGGACGCGCTGGGCTTCTCGTTCAGCCGACCCAGCCCAAGCCTGCTCGACAACAATCTGGAAATCGTGGCGGCGTCGGGCGATCTGCCGCCGGTCGCGGTGACCAACAACCGCTTTATCGGCAACACCGCCGAAACCGATTTGCAGGTGGGCTATACCACCAGTTTCCTGGACGGCGCCGTGGCGTTGCAGGCCAATGCCGCCTATCAGATGAACTATCAGGGCCAGACCGGCGCTACGTCGCTGGCGGTTCTCTCCCGCGCCAAGATCAAATTCTGATCTTCCTTTAAAGCGCGCCGCAGCCTAAAAACCGTCTTCCTTCCAGACAGGAAAAGCGCATGGCCGGCCCCGAATTTGTTTATGTGATGAAGGGTCTGTCCAAGACCTATCCCGGCGGCAAGCAGGTGCTCAAAGACATCTGGCTGAGCTTTTACCCCGGCGCCAAGATCGGCATTGTCGGCGTCAACGGCGCGGGCAAATCCACCTTGATGAAAATCATGGCGGGCAACGACAAGGACTTCACCGGCGAAGCCTGGGCCGCCAAGGGCGTGCGCACCGGCTATCTCTCCCAGGAACCGCAACTCGATGCCAGCAAGGACGTGCGCGGCAATGTGATGGAAGGCGTCGCCAAGAAACAGGCGCTGGTGGACCGTTACAATGAAATCGCCGCCAATTATTCGGACGAAACCGCCGACGAAATGGCCGGGCTGCAGGACGAGATTGAGGCGCAGGGCCTGTGGGATCTGGACAGCAAGGTGGATCAGGCGATGGACGCGCTGCGTTGCCCCGATGG
>CAIXUE010000260.1 GCA_903922545.1 uncultured Alphaproteobacteria bacterium
CATAATTGCCCGAATAGGTGGTGAGCGAACCGCCATCAATCTCCACCACCTTGCCGATGATGCGGTTCATGAATTCGCGGTCGTGCGACGTCATCAGCAACGCGCCGTCGTAATTTTTCAGGAAATCCTCCAGCCAGATCAGGCTTTCCAGATCCAGATGGTTGCTGGGCTCGTCCAGCAGCATGCCGTCGGGCCGCATCACCAGAATGCGGGCCAGCGCCACGCGCATCTTCCAGCCGCCGGACAACAGGCCCACATCCCCGTCCATCCGTTCTTGGCTGAAACTAAGCCCCGCCAGAACCTCGCGCGCCCGCGCATCCAGCGCATAACCGTCCAGTTCCTCAAACCGCCCCTGCACCTCGCCATAGCGGGTGACCAGCGCGTCCATGTTGGCCGCCTGCTCCGGATCAACCATCGCTGCTTCGAGCTGGGCCATCTCGGCGGCCAACGCACTGGCCGGCCCCACCCCGTCCATCACCGCCATCACGGCGCTCTGCCCCGACATTTCGCCCACATCCTGGCTGAAATAACCGATGGTCATGCCCGGATCGATCGTCACCTGGCCGTCGTCGGGCTTGTCCCGGCCCGCGATGATCCGGAAAATCGTGGACTTGCCGGCACCATTGGGCCCGACCAATCCCGCCTTCTCACCCTTTTGAATGCCCATCGAAGCGTCGATGAACAACAATTGGTGGCCATGCTGTTTGCTGATGTTGTCGAGGCGGATCATGGTTGCTGTTCTGCAGTCCGGATCAATGCGTCAGCGCGCCGATGGCGCTGACCCGGACTCTCACTCCCACTCTATGGTGCCAGGCGGCTTTGACGTCACGTCATAAACCACCCGGTTGATGCCGCGCACTTCATTCACGATGCGGGTCGAAGTGCGGGCCAGGAAGGAATGTTCAAAGGGATAATAATCCGCCGTCATGCCGTCGGTCGATGTCACGGCGCGCAGGGCACAGACATGATCATAGGTCCGCGCATCGCCCATCACCCCAACCGTGCGCACCGGCAGCAGCACGGCAAAAGCCTGCCAGATCTTGTCGTAAAGACCCGCTTTGCGGATTTCATCCAGATAGATGGTGTCGGCCTTGCGAAGAATCTCAAGTTTCTCCGGCGTGATCTCGCCCGGAATGCGGATCGCCAGCCCCGGTCCCGGAAACGGATGGCGCCCCACAAAGGCCGGCGGCATGCCCAGTTCGCGGCCCAGCGCGCGCACTTCATCCTTGAACAGCTCGCGCAGCGGCTCAACCAGCTTCAGCTTCATGTAATCGGGCAGCCCGCCCACATTGTGGTGCGATTTGATGGTGACCGAAGGCCCGCCCGTGGCCGACACGCTTTCAATCACATCGGGATAAAGCGTGCCCTGGGCCAGAAATTCCGCCCCGCCCACCTTGGCGCTTTCCTTGTCGAACACATCAATAAAGGCCGCGCCAATGATCTTGCGCTTCTGTTCCGGATCGCTGACCCCGGCCAGCCTGCCCAAAAACATTTCCGACGCTTCGGCATGGATAAGCGGAATATTGTAATGGCCGCGGAACAGCGAAACCACTTCATCGCTTTCTCCCGCCCGCATCAAACCGGTATCGACAAAAATACAGGTCAGCTGATCGCCGATCGCTTCATGAATCAGAACCGCGGCGACCGACGAATCCACCCCGCCCGAAAGCCCGCAGATCACTTTGCCCTTGCCCACTTGGCTGCGGATTTTTTCCACCGCCGCGGCACGGAAGGCATTCATGTTCCATTCCGGCTGGATGCCGGCAATGCCGCGCACGAAATTCGATAGCAGCGTCGCGCCGCGCGGGGTGTGCGCCACCTCGGGATGAAACTGCACCCCGTAAAAACGCCGCGCCTCATCGGCGATCACCGCAAAGGGGGAGCTTTCGGAATTGGCCACGACCTGGAAGCCGGGCGGAATGGCGGTGATCTTGTCGCCATGGCTCATCCAAACCGGTTCGCTGCCCGATTCCGCCAACCCTTCCAGAAGACGCGAAGCCTGCTTCACATGAATATCGGCGCGGCCAAATTCCTGATTGTGGCCGCCTTCCACCTTGCCGCCCAGCTGGGCGCACATGGTCATTTCGCCATAACAGATACCCAGCACCGGCACGCCGGCGGTGAACACGGCTTCGGGCGCGCGCGGCGCCCCTTCCTGATACACAGACGCCGGCCCGCCCGACAGAATGATCGCGCGCGGTTTTTTCGCCAGGCCCGCGTCCGCCTTGTTATAGGGAACGATCTCGCAATAAACGCCCGCCTCGCGCACGCGCCGCGCGATCAGCTGTGTGACCTGGCTGCCAAAATCAATGACCAAAACGCTCATGGAATGCCGGTCTTGCTTCCTTCGGCGCCCGAAGCCTGCTGGCCTGGGCGGCCCAATCCGGCAATCGCCTTTTGGGCGGTGGCATCGCTGGGATCGATCGACAGCGCCTCGCCATAATAACTGCGCGCCGCTTCGGTTTGGGCGCTGGCGGCATAGACATCGCCCAGCGCGTCATACGCGGCGGGCAGCGCCGGATTGGCCACAATGGCCGATTGCGCCAGCCGCAGCGCCAATTCGGTTTCACCCTTGCTTTGCGCGTCATGCGCCTGGGCGATCAGAACCACCGGATCAGGCTGCGGATCGGGAGCCGGCGCGGCGGCGGGCTTGGCCGCCGTCTTTACAGTCTTCTTCGCGGCGGCTTTGCCGGAAACGGTGACCGTCGGCGCGTCCACATGCTTGGCAACGGGGGTGATCGGCACGGGGCTGGTGGCGGCATACGCCGGACCTGCCAGCAGCAAACCGGCCACCGCTATGCCGATAGAGGAATCGAGGAATTTCTTCATGGCAGGACAATAATCGTTTTCAGCGGCGGGAGTCATGCGTCACTTGCAAGCGAGGAAAGCGGCATAAAATCCGTCACCGCCCGTGGCCAGGGGTGAGGCCTGAAAATCCTCCCCGGCCCGCCCGAACTGGGGGTTTTTAGCCAGAAAAGCGCTCACGCGGTCCTCATTTTCGCAAGGCAGGATCGAGCAGGTGGCATAGACCAGCCGCCCTCCGGGACGGGTCACCTCCGCCCCCTGGGCCAGAAGCCCATCCTGGGTCTTTATGAGACGTTCCAGCCGCTCGGCCGTCACCCGGTTTTTCAGTTCCGGCTGGCGCCGCCAGGTGCCCGTGCCGCTGCACGGCGCATCCACAAACACCAGGTCGTAGGGACCGGGTGGCACTTCGCCCAATATCCGTGTGCGGATTATATTGACGCCCGCCCGCGCCGCGCGCTTTTCCAGTTCGGCCAGCGCCTGGCCCCGTATGTCGCAGGCGATGATCTCACCTTCATTCTGCATCGCGGCCGCCAGCGCCAGCGATTTGCCGCCCGCCCCCGCCGCCAGGTCCAGCACCCGCATGCCGGGCTTTACCCCTGCCCGTTCCACCGCCATCTGGGCCGACAGATCCTGAAATTCAAACGCGCCCGATTCAAACAGCGCATGTTTGTTCAGTCCCGTGCTGCCCGGCGCACAGCGTACGCCCTGTTCGCCAATCACATCCGCTTCAAAGCCATCTTCCTTCAACCGCGCCAGCACCTCGCCGCGCGCGGCCTTCAATGTATTCACACGCAAATCCGCCGGCGCCCGCAGCTGGAACGCCGCCATCTCGTCGGCCAACCGCTCGCCAAAACGCCGCGTCAACTCGCTTTCCAGCGATTGCGGAAATTCGCCTGTCACCCAAAGCGGTGCCTCGCCCGGCGGATTGGCGATGGCGTTGCGCTCGGCATCGCGCAAAGGCTCGGGTCCATAACCGCCGGTGAACAGTGTCTCGGGGTCCTGCCCATCGGCCAGCAGCGCCGCGATCATCAAGGCGCGGGTCGCGCTATCGCCCATCCGCCAGCCCAGCGAAAAACGCTGCCGCAAAATCCGGAACACCAGTTCGCTGATCGCCCGCCGGTCGCCCGACCCGGCAAAGCGCCGGCTGGCGAACCAGTCTTTCAAATAGCGGTCAGCCGGCTGGGGCGTGCCGTCCAGCCCCGCCACAATATCAATCGCCATCTGAAGCCGGGCCGGGGGCCGCATGTCGGAAATCCAAAATTAGCCTGCCTGGAGTATGCTGCCGCATCCGCCATGGCAACGATTCCCATTTTCCAGCGCCCTGCTTTTATCTTCGCCCTGCTGGCGGGGGTGCTGGGCTTTGCCGCCGCCGGTTTCGCGCCCCAGATCTTCAATGACGGCGACACCTGGTGGCACCTGGCGGCCGGCGACTGGATGCTGGACCACCATCAGGTTCTGACATCCGACATCTTTTCCTTCACCGTACCCGGCAAGCCCTGGGACGCGCAGGAATGGCTCTCCGAAGTTTTGATGGCCCTAAGCTTCCGCTTGAGCGGCTGGACCGGCCTGCACCTTCTGTTCGGCGCCGCGATGGGCTCCGCCGCCGCTTTGGTGGCGTATCAGCTGCGCGCCCGTATTCCCGCCCTGCCCGCCCTGATGATCAGCCTGATGGGTTTGGCCTGCATCACCGGCAGCCTGTTGGCGCGGCCGCATCTGTTGGCCCTGCCATTCCTTGCCCTCTGGACCATCGGTCTAATTCAAGCCCGCGAACAAAAACGCGCGCCCAGCTGGTGGCTTTTGATCGTCATGCTGGTCTGGGCCAATCTGCACGGCAGCTTTGCTTTCGGTCTGGCGCTGGCAGCCGCCCTGGCGCTGGAAGATCTTAAAAGTTGGATCCCATTCCTTATTGCTTCTCTGATCACTACCATCATCACACCGCAACTGATCCACGGCCTGCTCTTTCCCTTCCAGCTTCTGGTAATGGGCTCCATCCGCAATATCGGCGAATGGGCGCCCACCGATCTCACCACCCTGACGCCCTTCCCCATCGCTGTTTTAGGCCTCCTGGTCCTGGCCTCGAGGGGAAAGCTCAAACTGCCAATAATGCGGACGATCATATTGTTCGGCCTCATTTATTTGGCATTGGCGCATGTGCGCCATCAGATGCTGTTCGGCATCGTCGCACCCCTCCTCATCGCCCCCTCGCTGCGTTTCACATCTGACGACACACCACCACCAAGTTGGCTGTTACCTTTCAGTGCTGCACTACTCGCTCTCGAAATCATCATCTGCTGTTTGATTCCAACCACGCGCAGCGATGATCGCGTGTCGCCGATGACGGCGCTGGCGCATGTGCCGCAAGCGTTGCGCAATCAACCGGTGCTGAATCAATATGATTTTGGCGGTTATCTGATTTTGGAAGGCGTGAAGGTTTTCACCGATGGCCGCACGGATTTGTATGGCGACGCATTCCTGAACGACTATGACCGCATGATGAAAGACAGAAGGGCATTGGGTGATGGTTTGCAGAAGTGGAAAATCCAATGGACGATTTTGCCGCCGGGGCCGACAGCCGATACGATGGATACGCTGCCGGGCTGGCATCGCAGCTATAGCGATGCCTTCGCAGTCGTTCACATCAAGGAATAACTACTCGCCGCCGGGATGATAGTTGGGCGCTTCGCGCGTCACGGTGATGTCGTGGACATGGCTTTCGCGCAGGCCCGCGCCGGTGATGCGCACGAATTTTGCGTGTCTGTGGAAATCCGCAATGGTCTTGCAGCCGGTATAGCCCATGGCGGCGCGCAGGCCGCCGATGATCTGATGCACCACGCCGCCGGCCGGACCCTTGTAAGCCACCTGGCCTTCCACGCCTTCGGGCACCAGCTTTAAAGAGTCGCTGACTTCGGCCTGGAAGTAACGATCGGCAGATCCGCGCGCCATCGCGCCGACGCTGCCCATGCCGCGATAGCCTTTATAAGAGCGGCCCTGATAGAGGAACACTTCGCCCGGCGCTTCGTCAGTGCCGGCCAGAAGCGAGCCCACCATCGCCACGCTGGCGCCGGCCGCCAGAGCTTTTGCCAGATCGCCGGAATATTTGATGCCGCCATCGGCTATCACGGGTGTGCCGGATTTCTGCGCCGCTTCCACCGCATCCATGATCGCGGTCAGTTGTGGCACGCCCACGCCCGCGACAATGCGGGTGGTGCAGATGGAGCCGGGGCCGATGCCAACCTTCACCGCGTCGGCGCCGGCATCGATCAGCGCCTTGGCGCCATCGGCTGTGGCGACATTGCCAGCCGCGACCTGGGTGTAGTTCGATTTCTTTTTCAGGCGCGTCACCATGTCGAGAACGCCGCGCGAATGACCATGGGCGGTATCGACCATGATCACGTCGCATTCCGCTTCGATCAGGGCCATGGCCCGGGCATAGCCGTCTTCGCCCACGCCGGTGGCGGCGGCGACACGCAGGCGGCCGCGCTCATCCTTGCAGGCGTGAGGATATTTCTGGGCCTTTTCGATGTCCTTGACCGTGATCAGCCCGACGCAGCGATAGGCTTCATCGACCACAATGATTTTTTCGATGCGGTGATGGTGCAGCAGGCGCTTGGCTTCATCCGACTGCACGCCTTCGCGCACGGTGATGAGTTTGTCGCGGGTCATCAGTTCGGAAATCTTCTGGCGCGGATCGGCGGCGAAGCGCACATCGCGGTTGGTGAGGATGCCCACCAGCTTGCCCGCGCCCTTGCCGTCCACATTCTCAACCACCGGCACGCCGGAGATATGATGCCGGCCCATCAGCGACAGCGCGTCGGCCAGGGTGGCGTCGGGGCCGATGGTGACGGGATTGACCACCATGCCGCTTTCAAAGCGCTTGACGCGGCGGACATGCTCGGCCTGTTCCTCGATGCCGAGGTTCTTGTGAATCACGCCCATGCCGCCGGCCTGCGCCATGGCGATGGCCAGGCCCGCTTCGGTCACGGTGTCCATGGCGGCGGAGATCAGGGGAATGCCCAGCTCGACGGACCGCGTCAGACGCGTGCGGGTGTCGGCGTGGGCAGGAAGGATTTCGGAGGGCCCGGGCACCAGAAGGACATCATCGAAGGTCAGGGCTTCGCGGATGGTCTGATCGGGCATATTTACCTTTGCTCCCTTTGGAGCGCCGAGCCTGTAACAGCGGTTCCCCGATTCGGCAAGGGCCAGCCTGGAACTCCGGTTAAAGCCCAGATTTTGCCTCATTTTTCCAACTTTTCATCCCAAAGTTCCGGAACCTAAGCACGGGGGCGGCGTTCTGGATGGACAGGCCGGGCCAAAGTTCCCGGCCCCGATTTTGTCCCAAGGAGATCAATCATGTTGAAATTTCATTTGATGATGGGCGCGGCTATTGCCGTTGCCGCCGTTTCTTTTGCCAGCGCCGC
>CAIXUE010000261.1 GCA_903922545.1 uncultured Alphaproteobacteria bacterium
AACGATAGGCGGCAAGCTGCTGCGAAAGACTAACAAGAAGTGAATTATCCATGGCGACGCGGATCCTTTCTGGTCCACGGGCCTTAAAGTGCATCGCCCGTGCCAGCGGGAAAGCCGCGATTTACAAGGGTTTTTCGCATGCCGGATGAACCATGCGGAAAAACTTGCCGGGTCAACGCGGTGTGAGGCGGCAATTTCAACCGCTCCTTAACCACGTTTGCCCATGATGACCTGGCAAGCCCGAAGAAAGTCGTGTGATGGCGAAGAAAGAAGACAAAGCTCCCGAAGCCGAAGAGGCTGCGGAAAAGCCGGAGGGCGGCGAAGCCGCGCCGAAGAAAGGGCTGATGGGCAAGCTTCTCAGCAAGAAGATGCTGATGATCGCGGTGCCCGCGCTTGTGGTGCTGTTGGCGGGCGGCGGCGCCGGCGCCTACTTCTTTGTCCTAAAGCCGCACAGCGAAGCCAAGAACAAAGTCGCCAAGGCCGATGAAATTCCCCTGACCCCGCCGCAGGTCGCGTTCAGCGATGTGCCGGACATTCTGGTCAATATTCAAAGCAATGACGGCACGCCCGCCTATCTGAAGCTGTCGCTGTCGCTGGAAATGGACAATGACCTGGCCAAGACCGGCATGACGGCGCTGATGCCGCGGTTGACCGATCAGTTCCAGGCCTATCTGCGCGAGCTGCGTCTGGAAGACCTGAAAGGCTCGGAAGGCGTGCTGCGCCTGAAGGAAGAATTGCTGCGCCGGGCCGATGTCGCGGCCGCGCCTTATAAAGTGCGTGACGTGCTGCTCAAGCAAATGATCATCCAGTAAGGCAAAAAGACATGGCCGACGAAACGCCCACCACCGAACAGCAGACGGACGCCGCACCGGCGGCCGCCGAAACCATCGAAGCGCCAATCACAAGCGGCAGCGCCGAACGCATTCTCAATCAGGAAGAAATCGATTCGCTGCTGGGCTTTGATGTCGGCGGCGACCAGATGCAGGACAAGTCCGGCGTCCGCGCCATCATCAATTCGGCGCTGGTGTCCTATGAACGCCTGCCGATGCTGGAAATCGTCTTCGACCGCCTGGTGCGGTTGATGACCACCAGCTTGCGCAATTTCACCAGCGACAATGTTGAAGTCAGCCTGGATTCCATCACCTCGATCCGGTTTGGCGATTATCTGAACTCCATTCCCCTGCCCGCCATCCTGGCGGTGTTCCGGGCGGAAGAGCTCGACAATTACGGCCTGTTCACGGTCGATTCCAACCTGATCTATTCGATTGTTGACGTGCTTCTGGGCGGCCGGCGCGGCTCTTCGGCCATGCGCATTGAAGGCCGTCCCTACACCACCATCGAACGCACCCTGGTGCAGCGCATGGTCGAAGTGATCCTGCAGGATATGTGCGCCGCTTTTGAACCCCTTGCGCCGGTCAGCTTTGGGCTGGACCGCCTGGAAACCAATCCGCGCTTTGCCGCCATTGCGCGGCCGGCCAATGCCGCCATTCTGGTCAAGCTGCGCATCGACATGGAAGACCGCGGCGGGCGCACCGAACTGCTGTTGCCCTATGCCACGCTGGAGCCCATCCGCAAGCTGCTTTTGCAGCAATTCATGGGCGAAAAATTCGGCCGCGATTCCATCTGGGAAAGCCATCTGGCCACGGAACTGTGGTCCACCAAGGTGAATATCGACGCCATTCTGGACGAACAGGTGATGCCGCTGCAGCAGATCATGAATCTGGAAGTTGGCCAGACCATCATGCTGGGCGCCACACCGGATTCGCGTATCGAACTGCGTTGCCGCGGCGTGCCGCTGCTCACCGGCCGGATGGGCCGCGTCGGCTCATCCGTGGCGGTGCGTGTAGATGCCGCCGTTGAACGCACGGACGCCTCCAAAGCTCTTTAGGAACAGCCATGTCCATTATGTCGATCAATCTGACCTTTGTTGTGGAAGTCACGCTGGAAATTCTTCTGGCCGCCACGCTTTGCTATTGCATCGTGCTGGAGCGCCGTCTTTCGGCAGTGAAAAAAGGCCAGGAAGGCCTGTCGCGCACCATCGGCGAACTGAATATGGCGATTGCCGGCGCTGGCGCTTCGCTCCGCGCGCTGAAATCGGCGGCCGGCGAAGCGGCCCAGACTTTGGACGAACGCCTGAAACGCGCCCGCCTGCATATTGACGAACTTTCCGTTCTCACAGCGTCCGGTGAACGCATTGCCGACCGCATGGAAAATGCCACGACTCAGCGCCCTCGTGCCCCGGAAATGAGCCTGCCTTCCAGCAGCATCATGAACCGGCTGGGAGCCACGCAATGACCACTTTCAAAACCCGTTCGCGTTTTGCCCGACTTTTGCCCGGCGTGATTGTGGTCTGCGGCGCGCTGTTTGCGCTCAAGGCCACGGGCCTGGTGCATGAGGCTTTCGCGCTGGAAGGCGCGCCCGCCGCCGCGGACGCCACCCAGCCCGGTCCGCAAGAAGCCAACAAGGATTTTGCCGGCAGTGATGGCCAGATGGCCAGCGCCGCCGAAGTGGATGTGCTGACCAGCCTGAGCAAGCGCCGCGCCGCCATTGATGCGCGCGAAGCCGAATTGCAAACCGAAGCCAATGTGCTGGCCGCCACCGAAGCCCGCGTCGATTCCAAGATCGCGCAATTGAAAGGCCTGCAAACCCAGATCGCCGCGCTTTTGACCCAGCGCGATGATGCCCAGGAAAAACAGATTCAGGCGCTGATCAAGACATATGGGCCCGATGGCATGAAGGCCGCCAAAGCCGCCGCCATTTTCAACACCTTGCCTGATGAAGTCGTGATCCCTGTGGCCCAGGGTCTGAAGCCCGGCGATCTGGGCGCAATTCTTTCCAACATGAATCCCGACGCCGCCCAGAAACTGACTTTGAAACTGGCCAACAAACTGAGCCTGCCCGACACAGCAGCCGTCACCGCGCCCGTTGCCGCCGCCACGCCTGCCATGGCCCCAGCCACAGATCCGGCAGCGGCCAAAGCGGCGGCCCCGGCGGCGGCTGGTAAATCCGCCAGCACGGCTCCCACCGCTGCCCCGGCCGCACCGAAGACTTAAGTCTCTGATTTATAGTGGTAATTTTCGGCAATGGCCGTCAATTACAGTTTACCAAAGGTTAACGCCAGGGTCCCATACTTAAGTCAGGAAGGGGTATTCGGCTTGGCGCGCAAGACAATCGGCATGGGCTTGATGGCGGCGGCATTGTTGCTGACCGGCATGCCCGCGCGCGCCGCCGATACCGTCAGCGCTTCCAGCCAGAACGGTTACAGCCGCCTGAGTTTTGCCTTCGCGCCGGCCGGTCATGTCACCGCCGCCAATAACGGCAGCATTCTCACCCTCACCTTCGACCGCGCCACCACATTGGATTCCGCCGCGGTGGCAAAGCTGATGGGAAGCGCCGTGACATCGGTGCGCGCCGATCCCGATGGCAAGACATTCCGCTTCGCCTTGAGCCAGCCTTTCAAACTGCACCAGAGCAGCGTGGGCAATCGCGCCGTGGTGGATCTGGCGCCGGATGGTTTCACCGGCACCATGCCCGATCTGCCGCCGGTGGTGACGGCTGCGCCCAAGCCGATTGATCCCAACAATCTGCCAGCGCTGGCGCTGCGCGCCGGTTCCTATGCCAATTTCACCCGCCTGGTGTTCGACTGGAATCGCGACGTGCCGTACCAGGTGTTTCCTGGCGCGGGCAAAATGACGATCAAGTTCGACGCCGCCGCCAAGCCCGATCTTTCCGCCATTGCGCGCTTCCAGCCGCCCTGGGTGAAAAACGCCAGCTGGCATCTGGACGGCGCCGCCACAATTGTCGAATTCGAAACCGACACCGATTCCGGCTATCACGATTTCAAGGACGGCACCAAAGTGGTGCTGGATATTCTGGCGCCGAAAACCGACACCAGCGCCTATGCCCCGCCGGGCACGGCAAAGCCGGCCGCCACCGCCATAGCCAATGCCGGGGTGACAAAGGCCCAAAGCGCCGCCATCGCCGATACCGTAAAGGCGCTGCAGCCTGAGGCCAAACCGGACGCGAAAGCGGACGCGAAAACAGATGCCAAAACCGATGCCAAAACCGCTGCTGCCGCGCCTGCAAAGGCCGATGCAAAGCCGGCGGATGTAAAAACCGCAGACGCAAAGACGCCAGGCGCGAAAGCCGCCAATGGCCCGCCCACGCCTTTGACGCCCGCGACTCCCACTTCCCCAACATCAAGCGCCAAAACGCCAGCGCCGGCACCGGATGCCGCTGTGGCCAAGGCCCCCGTGCCGGACGTCCAGACCGCTGAAACACAAGTCACCCCTGCGGGCGCCACCTTGAATTTCAAAGGCGCGAATGTTCGCGCCTCTGCTGTTTTCATTCGCGGCCTGACCGCCTGGATCGTGCTGGAGAACGCCGCCAATCTGGATGTGGCCACGCTGAAATCCACCCTGTCCGGTTTTGCGGCCGGTATCGAGGCTTCGTCGAGCCCCGGCGTTTCCATTCTGCGTATCACCCTGAAAGCCCCGGCCCAGATCGTGGCGCTGGACAATGGCGCCGACCTGAAAGTTCAGATCGGCGAAAAGGTCGGCCCCGCGCCCACCAGCCTGGGCTTTGCCCGTGAGCAGGATGATCCCAAACGCGATGCGCTGACCACATTCCTGCCGCGCGCCGACAAAAGCTTTGTGCTGACCGATCCGGTCACCGGCGATCTTCTGACCGTGATTCCGGGTGCGGCCGGTTACGGCATGTTGCAGCAGCGCAGCTATGCCGAGTTCGCCGCCCTGCCCACCGCCAGCGGTTTGGTGATTTCGCCTTATGCCGACGACCTGGTGATATCGGTGGCCGGCACGCGGGTTCGCATTTCGCGCCCCGGCGGCCTGTCGCTGACGCCGCCGCAAGTCACGCTGGGCGGCACACCCCAGGCCATGGTGCAGGCGGCGAGTGAGCCCAGTTTCATTGACTTTGCCAACTGGGGCCAGTTGACCGGCGGATCGGTGCTGGCCACCGAACGCAGGCTTTCCCAGGCCGTGGCGCGGCTTTCCGGCGCCAACGCCAATCAGGCGCGGCTGGCGCTGGCGCGGTTTTATCTGGCCAATCATTTCGCGCCCGAAGCGATGGGCGTGATGGGACTGATGAAGGCGCAAGACCCTTCCTTGTCCGGCAACACCCAGCTTGCGGTGATGCAGGCCGCGGCCGATTACATGGCCGGCCGCTATCAGGCCGCCCATAACGATCTGGCGGGCGGCAATTTTGATTTCAATCCCCATGCCGCATTGTGGCGCGGGTTGACGGAATCGGCGCTGGAAAACTGGCAGGTGGCGCATGACGATCTGGTCATCGCCAGCCCGGTGCTGAAACGTTATCCCGCGCAGTGGCAGGCCCGCGCCCGGCTGGCCGATGCCGAAGCGGCGCTGGGCATTGGGCGGCTGGAACTGGCCGATGCGGCGCTGACCCATCTGCCGCACGATCTTTCCAAGGACGACACGCTGGAAGCCGATCTGGTGCGCGCCCGCATTCAGTCCAGCACCGGCAGTTATCCCAAGGCGGTGCCGCTGTTCGCCGCCGTGCAAAATGGCGGCAATGAAAGACTGGCCACCCAGGCGATTTATTATCAGGTCGATGGCGGCCTGAATGCCCGCATCATCAAGCCGGAACAAGGCATCGATCTGCTGGAGCGCCTGCGTTATCGCTGGCGCGGCGATGCCTTGGAAATGAAGACCCTGCGCCGGCTGGCCGGGCTTTATTTCGCCAAAAAGGATTATGGCGCGGGGCTGAAGACCCTGCGCGTCGCCACCGAGAATTTTCAGGGCAATGATGCGGCCCGCGCCGCGCAGGACGATATGCGCGCCGCCTTCGCCAATCTTTTCCTCAAAGGCGGCGCCGATAAATTGCCGCCGGTGGAACAGCTGACCCTGTTTTACGAAAATGTCGATCTGACGCCCATCGGCGCGGATGGCGATGAAATGATCCGCCGCATGGCCGACCGGCTGGTGGCGGTGGACCTGCTGGGCCCGGCGGCGACGCTGCTGGCCTATCAGGTGGACAAGCGGCTTGATGGCATCGCCAAGGCGCAGGTTTCAACCCGGCTGGCGGCCATCTATCTGATGGATCACAAGCCGCAGGAAGCGGTGGATGTGCTGCACACGTCCCAGATCACCGGCTTGCCCGATGACACGATTCACGAACGCCTGTTGCTGGAAGCGCGCGGCTTTGCCGCCCTCAAACAATGGAACAATGCGCTGGATCTGATCTCGGTCGATAACCAGGATGACACACGCCGCCTGCGCGCCGACATTTATTGGGAAAGCGGCAATTGGGAAGTGGCCGGCCAGAAGACCGAAGAATTGCTGGGTGCGCGCTATAACGAAGCCAGCCCGCTGAGCGATGGCGAACGGGCGGAGGTGCTGCGCATGGCGGTGGCCTATTCGCTGGCCAATGACGAAGACAGTCTGGATCGCCTGCGCAAGAATTTCACGGCCAAGATGACCGGCACCAAGGATGAGAGCGCCTTCGCCGCTTTGTCACAGGCCATTGCCATGCACGGACTGGCCTTCCGCGACGCCGCCGCCCAGATCGCTTCGGTGGATACGCTGCAATCCTTCATGAAGGATTTCAGCAAGCGGTTTGGAAGCTAGACGCTTTCTTCCAGCCAGCTGAGCGCCCGCTCCGCCACGCTTTCCCAGCCCGGTTCGCCCGGCAGCCAATGATTCAGCCCCGGCATTTTTTCAAACCGCGCCCGCGCACCGTAAAGCGCAGCAATGCGTTCTACCGTGGCGGGCGGGTTGATGCAGTCTTCGCTGCCCGCCAGCAACAACAGCGGGCTGGAAATTTTTCCGGCCTCGACCTCGCTGGCGCGGCCCATATCCATACCCCAATGCATCATCTCGAAAATCGCGCGGCCGGATTCAGGCACCAGCCGCGCCGACAACGCATCACGTTCGGCAGGGGGCAAACGCTCCAACCCGTGACGGCAGAGCACATGATCCTGCGGCTTGAGGCATGTGTTCCAGAAACCGACATTGAGCAGCATGGTCTGCGCGGCGGCGATTTCAAACAGGCTGGAAGGCGCAACGCCCCAGGGCGATGACGGCGCCAGCAAAACCAGGGCGCGGACATTCTTTTGGGCGGCCAGCATCTGCGCCAGCAATCCACCCATGCCATGGCCGATCAAAATGGGCGGCGCGTCCAGCCCATCCAACATATCTTCAAGATCACCGGCATAATGTTTGAGACTGGTTCCGGCCAGGCTGTCGGACGGCGCGTCGTGATGGCGCAGGCACGGCGTTTGAACGGCATAACCGGCGGCGCGGAATTTCCCGGCAAAGCCATCCCATATAAAGGGCGCCGCGAAAGCGCCATGGATCAACACCACAGGCGCTTTGGCCCTGGCGCTCATGCGCGCTTGGCCAAACCACGAAAGGCCGCGATGACAGCGGCATAGGTATCGCGCTTGAAAGGCACGATCAGGCCCGGCAGCACATCCATATCCACCCAGCGCCATTCGGCGAATTCCGGCTCATGGGTGTGAAGATCGATATCGCCGTCCTGACCCAGGAAACGCAGGGCAAACCATTTCTGCCGCTGGCCGCGATATTTGCCGTGAAAGGCGATGCCGACCAGATGATGCGGCAAATCATAGGTCAGCCAGTCATCCATCTCGCCGATGATTTCGGCCTTGTCGGTGCCGGCTTCTTCCTTGAGTTCGCGCATAACCGCGCCGCGTGGTTCTTCGCCGTCATCAATACCGCCTTGCGGCATCTGCCAGCCTTCAACGGTTTGATCGATGCGCTTGCCCACAAAAACCTGGCCCTGCGCATTCAGCAGCATCAGGCCGACGCAAGGGCGATAGGGCAATTTCGAGGGTGCCATTTATTGCGCGCTTATTTTTTTGGCGCGCTCACTATGGCGGAAACAGGGACGAGAACAAAGCCCCGGGCCGAGAGACCCTTGGACCATGCTGCGATGCGGTCAACCGTCACCGGATAAAGAAAGCCCGAACCGATGGCGCTGCCATGGGCGCGCGCCTCATCTTCCAGCGCTGAAAGACGCCGGTCTATTTCCAGCGCGGTCTGGATGCCATCAAGTGTCTCATCCGTCTTGGCAAAAGGCGCGGCCGTGGCACTGGCCGCCTCAGGCGCAACGGATTGGACATCGGCGCCATTGTCATAAAAATACAGGCCGCGCCGCGCCAGATAGGTCAAAGCCGGCGACAGGGCATCGCTGTCGGACAAAAAGCGCTGGCCCAGGAGATTTGTTACACCGGCGTAACCTGTGAAGCGCGACATGCTCCAGGTCAGGCGCTGAAGATTGGAATCCTCGTCCACCCCGGCGCGCAAAGTGTGCGGGCCCGGATCGCTGTCCGGAAAATCGAATGGCTCCATCGGCACTTCCAGCAGCACCTCATGGCCGAACTGGCGCGCCTGGCTTACCCAATGCTGCACATCGCCGGCATAAGGCGCGAAGCCCAGCGTCACGCCCGGCGGCAGACTGGCCAGCGCGGCAGTGGTCGCCTTGGCGCTGATGCCAAGGCCCGACACCACGATGGCGATGCGGAATTTTCCCGGCGCGGCGGCGGCGGCATAGGCAGTCATGGGCTTGCGCCCGTCATCGGCGATGCGCGGCAAGGGACCTTGCGGTGAATTTTCAATCAGGGCCGGATCAGCCACCAGGGCGGAGCCCGCGAAAACAGCTTTGTCGATCACCACCGGCGGCGCGGCGGGCATGGCAGGTGCGGCGGCGCGCTGGGCCGGGGCCTTGGGCGCGGCGATGGCGGGAAGATCCAGCGCCACTTGCGCCCGGGGCACTTTGCCCAGAACCGTGATGACCAATGCGCCCGCGGTCAGGGCGCACAAGAAAAACGCCGTGGAAAAAGCCAGGGCGCGCGCGGCAAAGGGCGCGCGATGGTCATCCGGGAAAGCGGTCTCGGCCATGGCGGTAAAAGTTAACAACGCATGGTTAAGTTGTTGTTAATGGGTCGCGAAGCGCGCAGGTCCGCCCCCCCTTCGGCGCGAAGCGCCTGGAAGGCAGAGGTGTTCAACAAAAAGCCAAACAAAAAAAGCGCCGATTACCGGCGCTTTCTTCGCTATTCCCGAAACAGTTACTGCTTGGAGGCTGTCGTCGGGGCGGGCGTATTGGCCGAGGCCACCGTCATTTTGCCGTGCAGCAGGTCCAGCGCATAGGAGAGCTGGAAGTCGTCATACTTCTTGCCCGGCGCCGGCTGGATCACCGGTCCCGGCTTGCGGGTGACCGGCTCGCCCACCAGATGGCCCGGCAGATCGGCTTCCGAGGGGCGCGCGATCTTGGGCACATTGCCTTCATCGCCCTGCGCCACCTGGATATCCGGAATGATGCCCTGCGCCTGGATGGAATGGCCCGACGGCGTGAAGTAACGCGCCGTGGTCAAACGCAGCGCACCGCCGCCTTCGCCAAGCGGAATGATGGTCTGCACCGAGCCCTTGCCGAAGCTGGTCATGCCGATGACGGTGGCGCGCTTGTGATCCTGCAGCGCGCCCGAGACGATTTCGGAAGCCGAGGCGGTGCCGGCATTGATCAGAATCACGACCGGCTTGCCATCGGTGATGTCGCCGGCCTTGGCGTCATAACGCTGGGTGTCTTCGGGGTGACGGCCGCGGGTGGAAACCACTTCGCCGCCGGTGAGGAAATCATCCGACACCTGGATCGCCTGATCCAGCAGGCCGCCCGGATTGTTGCGCAGGTCCAGGACATAGCCCTTCACGCCGGGGCCGATTTCCTTTTTCAGTTCGCGCACGCCTTTTTCCAGACCCGAAGCGGTCTGCTCGTTAAAGCCCGGCATGCGGATGTAACCGATATCGCCTTCACGCCGCCATGTGGTGGCGTCCACCGAAACCGTGGCGCGTTCCAGCGTCACATCGAACGGCTTCTTTTCGCCTTCGCGCAGAATGGTGAGCGTGATCTTGGCGCCAACGGGTCCGCGCATCTTGTCGATGGCGTCATTCAGCGCCAGACCCTGGATCGAGGTGCCGTCAATCGCGGCGATACGGTCGCCGGATTTGATGCCGGCCTTGGCGGCGGGCGTGTTGTCGATCGGCGAGATCACTTTGATCAGGCCATCTTCCTGGGTGACTTCGATGCCGACGCCGCCGAAATGACCCTGGGTCGTGATCTGCATGTCGCCATACTGTTTGGAATCCATATAGCTGGAGTGCGGATCAAGACTGGTGACCATGCCCTGGATGGCGGCATTGACCAGTTCGCTGTCCTGCACCGGGCGGACATAATTGGCGCGCACCCGTTCGAACGCATCGGAGAAAAGACCCAGCTGCTGATAAGTACCGCCAGTGTCGTTGGCGCCATGCGCCGCGCTCATCACACCCAATGCGACGGCAAATCCGGCCACCATTCCGCTGCCGACAAGAGCAAACCGTTTCATGTTCTTTTCGCCTTCCGAGCCGCGCTCGTTAACCAAGGTTCCGGATCGAGCCCTTTGCCATTCTGGCGAAGCTCGAAATAAAGCCGCGTCTGCCCGGTACCCGCACCAGCGTCCGGCGGCATGATGCCGACAGGTTCTCCCGCCAGCAATTGGTCGCCAAGCCGCACCGTTACGCGCCCGAGCCCAGACAGAACGATATCGTAGCCAGTGCTGATCTCAAGGATCAAGACCTGACCTTCCTTATGGTAAGAACCGGCGAACAACACCTTGCCATCGCCGGGCGCGATCACCTGGGCGCCGGGCGAAGTTGCATAGGTAATACCGGGGTTTTTGCTGGTGTCGGGGCCGCCGGGAACCACGGTTCCGGCGACGGGCTCCAGCAATGAAGCTTTTGACAGAGTATCCCCGGAACCGGAGCTTGCCGCCGTCACCGTCACAATGCCGTTTTCGGACCCGCCGGCGTGGCGCAAGGCATTGACGCGGGTGACCAGCGCCGAGAAGTCGGCCGCCTGGCGCGCCACCTGATCCAGTTTCTGGGCCAGATCTTGGTAAAGACCGGCGGCTCCCGCCGCTTCCTGGTCTTTTTCCGCCGACAGAGTTTGAAGATTGGCATGCGCCAGCGTCAGCGCGGCGGCATTGCGGGCCGCATCCAGCTTGCGGGCGGCAAGCGCCACGCGGGTGGATTTGAGTTTTTCGATGCGCCGCGCCAGCGCGGCAGTTTCGGCATAGACCGGCGGCAAAGACGCGCCCACCAGCATGGCGCCGCGCGCCGCCGCCAGGGCATCATCAGGGCGCACCGCCAGCGCGGGCGGCACGTCATGCTGCAGCCTTTCCAGAATGGCCAAGAGCCGCGTCACCGATATGCGGTCGGCGACAAAACCGGCCGCGAGCTGATCATCCTGCGCCTGCAACTGGTCAATCTGTATCGCAAGGCTGGTCTGTTCGCGTTCCAGCGCCTGGATGCGCGCGGCGGTGTCGATCAGTTTCTGACGCAGCGATGCGGCCTCACTCGCCAGCGCCTGGCTTTTGGCTTTGGCGCCCACCACGGCGGGGCGATCCTTGGCCAATTCGGCGTTCAATGTTCCCAGTTGCTGCTGGCTGGACGGCAATCCGGCCAGACTGCCGCCGGGCAGCGCGTGACTAAGATCGATGGGCGGCAAAGGCGGCGCATCGCTTTTCAACGCCGGGCGCGGGCGCGGCGTGACCGGCACCTGGACACGTTCGGCGGCATAAGCCTGCGCGGCGCACGATACAGCCGCCAGCAGAAGAAAGTTTTTCGCCGCGCTCAGGCGTTCTCTTTCTGGGCATGCGCG
>CAIXUE010000262.1 GCA_903922545.1 uncultured Alphaproteobacteria bacterium
ATTCGTATGAGATCGTCGCGGGCGTACGCCGCTGGCGCGCGGCCCAGATGGCCAAGCTGCATGACGTGCCGGTGGTGATCCGGGAGATGGCCGACGCTGAAGCGCTGGAAATCGGCATCATCGAAAATGTGCAGCGGGCCGACCTCAATGCCATCGAAGAAGCCGCCGCCTATCAGGAGCTGATCACCCGCTTCGGCCGCACCCAGGAACAGGTGGCGGAGGAGGTGGGCAAAAGCCGCTCCCATGTCGCAAACAGCGTTCGCCTGCTGCGCCTGCCAGACAGCGTTCAGGCCCTTTTGCGGGAAGGCAAGCTTACGGCCGGCCACGCCCGAACGCTGTTAAGCGCCGCCGATCCGGAGGCCGCAGCCCAGCAAATCCTGGCTGGCGGGCTCACCGTTCGGGAAGCCGAACATCGTTCGGCGGGCAAGAAACGACCCACAGCCAAACAGCGACCGGACCCCAATATTCACCAATTGGAATCCAGCATCTCCGACCGCTTGGGACTGAAAGTTCAGATCTCACACAAGGTGGATAAGCAGGGTGTGGATAAAGGGGGCGAAATCCGGGTCAAATACTCGACTCTGGAGCAGCTGGACGAGGTTGCCCGCCGCCTGAGCAAGCCCTGATTCCAGGCACTTACTTAAAATTCTTCACGCAGACTTCCCTCTCCCCTTGTGGGAGAGGGTGGCGCGCAGCGCCGGGTAAGGGGTGAAAGCGGCGGGAGGACTAACTTTTGGCTCGCGCCAAGGCCTCAGCCGGATCGATCCGCCCGTCATAAAGCGCCCGTCCCACCACCACGCCCTCAATATTGGCAACGCCGGCCTCCATCAGGGCGTCGATATCGGCAATCGATCCCACCCCGCCCGACGCGATCACGGGTATGGACAGCGCCCGGGCCAGGGCGGCGGTCGCCGTCACATTCACGCCTTTCAGCAGCCCGTCGCCGTCAATGTCGGTGAACAGCACGGCGGCCACCCCGGCATCCTCGAACCGCTTGCCCAGCTCCACCGGGGTCAGCTCCGACACCTCGGCCCAGCCTTCGGTGGCGATCTTGCCGCCCTTGGCGTCGGCGCCCACCACAATCCGGCCGGGGAACTTTTTCGCCGCCGCTTTCACGAAGTCCGGATTGGTCAGCGCTGCCGTGCCCAAAATCACCCGGGTAATGCCCGCGTCCAGCCAGCCCTCTACGGCGGCCATGTCGCGGATGCCGCCGCCCAGCTGAATGGGCAGCTTGATGGCGGCGCGGATTTTCTTGATCGCCTCGCTGTTGGCGCTCTTGCCGGCAAAGGCGCCGTTCAGGTCCACGCAATGCAGCCACGCAAAGCCCTGGCTCTCAAAACTCTTCGCCTGCGCGCCGGGGTCGGCATTGAACACGGTGGCGTCTTCCATCAGCCCGCGCTTCAGCCGCACGCACTGGCCGTCTTTCAGATCGATGGCGGGAAAAATAATCATGGTTTCCAGCGCAGGAAATTTTCCAGCAGCTTGATGCCGGTGGCCTGGCTCTTCTCGGGGTGAAACTGCGTACCGGCAATATTGTCATTGCCCACCATCGCGGTCAGCGGCCCGCCATAATCGGTGGTCGCCACCAGGTCTTCATCCAGCACCGGTTTCAGCTGAAAAGAATGCACGAAATAGGCATGCGCCCCGTCGGCCACGCCGTCCAGCAGCGCGTGCTTGCGCAGGATCTTCAGCTCATTCCAACCCATGTGCGGAATCTTCAATTCGGGATCATTGGGCGCAATTTTGACTACTTCACCGGCAATCCAGCCCAGCCCGGCATGACTGCCGAACTCACGGCCCACCGTTGCCAGCAACTGCATCCCGACACAGATGCCCAGAAATGGCGCGCCTTCCTTCAGAACTTTTTCGCGCAGCACTTCCACCATGCCCGGCACGGCGGAAAGCCCGCGCATGCAGTCGGCGAACGCGCCCACGCCGGGCAGCACAATCCGCTCCGCCTCGCGCACAACTTCGGGATCAGCGGTGGTGACGATCTCGATGCCGGTGCCGTTCGCCGCCCGCGCCAGCGCTTTTGCCGCCGAAGCCAGGTTGCCGGAACCATAATCGATCAATGCCGCGCGCATGGGCGGCTCTATAAAGGCGCGTCCCGCCAACTTCAATCAAAGCGTGGGGCAGGCCTGCGGCGCGCTGGGCAGATTGACGCTCAGCCGCATCCCATCCACCAGCAGATCGCGCCAATTATCCGCCGGTTTGACGGCGCTGAAATGCCCGCCGCGCAGGGCTGTCAGGCTGCCCGGGCAGGGCGGTGCCGCCAGGGTGCCCGCCACGTACCATCCGCCGCCCTGGCCCTGTTTCATCACACTGGCCCACCAGCGCGCATCGCTGCCATAGGCCAGCACGATTTCATTCTTTCCGTCATTGTCCAGGTCGGTGAAAAAGGCGTCGCAGGCCAGTGACGCGGCCGTCAGGCATGGCGGCGCGCCTGCCACCCCGCGCCAATCCTGCGCCAGCAATCCCGCCGGCAACCCGGCCGCACCATGCACCCGGATATTGGCGCCGATCTGGGTGCGGGCAGGGCGCTCCGCCGCCGGCGGCGCCACCAGCGCCAGATAGGCCCCGCGCGCCTCGGCGGGGTAATCCGTCACCGCCGCCATTTTCTTCAGCGCGTCATGGCCGAAGCGCAAACCGCCATCGCGCAGCCAGGCATAATCAAAACTCTCCGCGCTGGCCTTGTGCTGATCCAGCCGCCAGGTCTGCGCCGCCACCGCCAGCCTGGCCGGGTCCGCGATGGGTGAAAGCAACGCCGCGATCAGCGTCAGCCCGGCAAAGCTCAAAGCCAGATTGCCGTCTTCAATCCGCTGCATCCAGCCGCCGCCGCCCAGGCTGATCAGCGCACTGCCGGCATAACAAAGCGCATAAGCCGACAGCATCAACAGCGCCGCCGCCAGATAAACCCGGTCACTGGTCCAGCCATATTCCTGCACCCTTGCGGCCAGCGACAGACCCGCCAACCCGGCCAGCGGCGGCAACAGCAAGCCGCTGACAAACTCGCACCGCCGCCGCCAATAGGCGCGCCACACCGTGCCATCGCGGTAAGACGCGTTGATGGAAATAATCATCAACCCCGCCAGCCCCGCGGTCAGCGGCAATGACGGATGCCAGAAACCCGGCAAGCCCAATCCCACCACCGCCACGCCGCCAAACATCAGGATCGGCAGCGCCAGCACGAAGACAAACATCACCCCTTCCTGCAGCGCGCCCATGAAACGGTCGCCTGTCAATTGCGCCGCCAGCGCTGCGCCCAGCACGGTCATGGGAACGATCATCGGGGTGAATTCCAGGCCGGGATATTGCTCGCGCATGTAACCGACCGCAGCCCCAGCTGCCGCCCAGGAAAGGCCCGCAAACGTCACGCACAAAAACACACGGATCGAAAGCCGCCACGCGGCGCGATAGTAGCTGGGATAATTGCCCACCCATCCCTGCGCGATGGATTGGCCCACAAACAGGAACAGGCTGGTCATCGCCAGCAGCGTCAGGCCTGGGTGCCCGCTGTCCGACGACAGCGTGCGCCAATGGTGATAGCCGCCCGCGAATGCCAGAAGGATCGACGCAAACACCGTCCACAGCAGCAGGGTGGAAAACCGCATCCGCCCCAGCCCCGCCAACAGCAGCAGCGGCGCAAAGATCATCACCATCAGGCTGGACGCGAAGACCGATGGATCAACCCCGTCGCGCAGGGCGAACAGCGCGAACAGCCCGCAGCCCTGCGCCAGGCCGGTGGACATGCGCGCCATGTACAGCACGGCCTTGGCCGGCGGGATATGCTCTTTATAGGGCTTGAACCGCGGCTGGCCGCGCTGGATCGCCGCGC
Organism: uncultured Alphaproteobacteria bacterium; assembly: GCA_903922545.1. The sequence goes on from CAIXUE010000262.1 coordinate 3,836, forward strand.
GCGCCCCGCCAAATTCGGCGGCCGCTTCTTCGTGCAATTGCGGGTTCTCGAATTTGGGTTCGGCGGGCGCAGCCTCGTCCGGCAACGCACCGGCGAATTTGGGCTCGGCGCGCAGCGGCGCTTCCGGCGTCCACTCAAACGCCTTCGTCTTTATCCAATGGTCGGAGTCCTGCTCCATGTTGGTGTGATTAACGGACGGCGCATATGAAGTCTCTGGCTGTTCGGGGGGATAGTTAACTCACGCGGTTAATGACTTTTTGCCGCCGGAAAAACAAGGCAGAGCAATTCTCGGTCCTTGTGACCGCTGCCGCAAAGCGGTCAGCCGAAAGCGGAAAGGATAGCGGCGCCGCGCTGCCTGACACATCACTTCGCGCCACTTATGACGTACCACTTTGGGAAAGATTAATTTCCTGCCGCATCAGGCCGTTGTTACGGCACGCAATACCGGCAGGCCGTTAACGCATGTGTCCTGCCGCCTTTTCAGCCCTCAAATGAACAACAATGAATCCGGAACGGCGTGTCTCACACGCTGTTGTCACGCCATGGAAAAAAGCCCCGCGACTATGCAAGCCGTCTGGATCATCCAACTCAAGGCGTCCGATATTCGGGAAAAGCTCATCAGCGCCCCGGATCTGCGCACACGCACTCACCTTGAGGCCTTGCTCCAGGAGTCAGAGCGGAATCTCGCCGCCTTATCGGGATAGGGTCTGGGACCCCCCGCCAGGCCTTAAACTTCGTCCTCGAAAACACTTTCGACGGGAAGCTCAAACAGCCGCGCAATGCGCATCCCCAGCGGCAATGACGGGTCGGCCTTGCCATTCTCAATGGCGTTCACGCTCTGGCGCGCGATGTTCAGGCGCTCGGCCAGGTCGGCCTGGCTCCAGTCTTTTTCGGCGCGCAGCACCCGCAGGCGGTTTTTCACGGTTGCGAACTCGAAGACAGCTTGTCCCGCAACCTCAATAGCAGCGTGGACACGCCCTGAAAAATCACGGGGATCATGATGCCAAGGCTGAAATAAAGCGTCGGCAACCCGGTATTGTGAAAAATGAACTGCACCGCCGCGTCCAGCGATGTCTGGTGCGTCTGCAGGAAAACCACCAGCGGCAGCATTGCGGCAATCCCGATCATGCTGCCCCAAAACCACCGCTTCTGGCCCATCTGGCGCTGCACTTCATCGGTATAGGAAAGCCCGCCCATCCCAAGCCCCACGACAATCAGCGCCAGGATCAGGCGAAACAGGCCCAGTGATACGGGATCGGTGTGATTGTGCTTGAGCCAGACCAGCAGCGCGAAACCGACGGCTGCCAAGGTCAAAGCGCCGCCTCTCAGCGTCCAGTACTTCTTGGCGGAATAAGCCATGTCATGTCTCCATGTCCAAATGACAAGCAAACATGACATTTGGGGGTGAAGGTGTCAAGTGGACGTGACATTTACAGGTCGTATCACTGAGAATTTCCCGAGAGACACCGCACCGCCGAGTTGTTTCGGACCGGCAGAACGATCCCCGCCAGTGCAATTTGCTTCCAGGGATGAGGGTCCGCCGATAGCTCGAAATGACCTTCCTTTAATGCCGACAAAACGCTGGGGCACCTGAAGAGAACGGTTACAAAAGCCGCTTCAGTCCAGCTTCCACCTTCGGTTTTCTTGTAAACGGTCGCTTGGGTGGATGCCTCAGCAAGCACGACAATTTCCGATCGCCCATCGCCGTCCAAGTCCAAGATAAAAGCGTCGCATGTGGCATTCATTGGCGTCGTGCACGCTGTCGGCGGGGCGTTAAAATCATAAACGATAAGACCCGAAGCAGTTCCGGTTTTTGTGCCTGCGTTCCAATTGGCGTGAACAAAGTCATCTGGAAGTTTACTTCCCTCGGGATAAACGTGAATACGCGCCGTCCACACCTCCGCCGGAGGGGATGGGGTCCCGAAAGGGTTGCTCTGTTTTAGATATGCGACGGCCTGTTCCCGCACGATAGAATTTTGATCTTTGGAAAGCATTTCCAGCGCTGCCATACCGTAATGGCCGCCTTGTCTGCGCAAATAGGCGAAATCGAACTTCCCAGGCATCGTGTTGCCACTATTTAGCCGGGCCATCTGGTCAGCGACTGCGATGCGCTCCGGTTTGGCGATGGGCGTGAACAATGCCATCAGCACCGCCAAAATCAAAAGTGCGATGGCAAAATTCCAGTCCTCGATACGTTGCAGCCAAATGCCTGGTGAAACGGCAGCCCTCACATACCCAACGGCATAACCCCAGGCGACAACAATGACCGCCGCGACGATAACCCGGTCAGCGGACCAGCCATATTCCTGTATGCGCAGGAAAAGCGCATAGCTGGCAATGGCCACCAGCGGTACAGGCAGGGCTGCGGCAACACTGCCGGCTAGGCGCAGCACCCTCGGTGGCAAGCGCTCAGCATGACCGTCCTGATGCGCGGCGTTTATAAGAATGATCAGCGCAGCGGCTGCGGTCAGCAAAAGTGCCGAAGCATGACCGAAGCCCCATAAAGGCTTGAGCCCGGTGAGAAGCAGGCTGGCCAGAAAGCCCGCTATTATCAGCGTGATGAGGGGCAGAAGCCACGATAGCAGGGTGAGCAACAGCGTTCGCGCACCGCGTACAAGTACGGGCCGAATGTCGGTAAGGTGTAACGCACCCGCCACGGCCAATGTTGTGACGGGAATGGAAAACCATTCGTGCCGGATCAACTTCTGGAAAAAATCCAGCTTGATGAGATCGAACAAGCCTGCGCCTAGCAACAGCAGGAGCCAAAATGCTCCGACGAAAACGCCCGCCAAGGCAAGCTGGACCGCAAGCTTCCAGGCCACGTCGAAATGCGTTTCGTAATTTGCCCTGAATCGATGATCGAGGTGTCCTGCGATCACCAACGCGTGCGCGATGAAAAGCCCTGCGCCCCCAAAGAGAAATAGCTGCGGAGAGGGCAGGATGTGTGGACGCAGAGTCGGATGAGCACTGAAAACCCAGTCCTGGGGCCACGCGCTCCAAACATCATAAAAACCAAGGCCGGCAATCAGAACTGCCGCCGCGATTGCCCACAGCGCTGCCCTGCGCCAATCAATTTGCCCTATACCCAGAATCAAAAGGATTGGCGGATAAATCCAGATCAGAAGAAGCGGGCCGAAGGAGAGCCTGTTTGTTGCAGGCCAACTTCCAATATCTTGCGCGTGATACAGTAGATAAAGCGCCAGCCCCTGTGTTAGCCCGACTGCCAAGCGGGTGAAAAAAAGCCTTTGCCCCTCAAACACCATGCGCGCCTCCCAAGCGGGCGCGAGGCTACGCTTCTGAAAATTGACTGTCTATCAGGGGTCCGGCCTTCGGCCGGATGGGATGGCCGCTCGCACAAATCCTAAATCACCATGGGCGGGCCTGACCCGCCCATCCATCGCGATACCGCGCTACTGTATCAGGCCGGTCTTAACTTGTTGGGTGGATGCAGCACTAGAATAATCTTTCAGCACTCTGTCGGGTGTGAAGACAAATGTGACGGTATTTGACGTTCCCGTCGCTCCACCAGCTAACAATCCAACTACCGGTACAAAATCAACGGCGTCGGGCGTAGCGTGAACATACATATAAATATCAGTGATCGTTCCATCTGATGCACGCGCGGTTGAATTTGGTTTACCCAACCTGGCAATTACTTCGTCTTCTTTTGTTACGCCCTTTTGGAATTGCGCCATTTGCTCATCGGTGACCTTCGTTCCAGATGATATGCATCCACTCAACATGATTGTGCCAGCCACTAAAGTGGCAATGCGCAATAGCTTCATTTTCGACTTCCCAGCCAGCCCCATACGGACAACTTAGCATCTTTCATGATGCGGCTCTACGCCATGGCGCGGCATGCCGCCTACCTGGCCGCGCCCGCGCCGGGTCCGGCCTTCGGCCGGATGGGATGGCCGCTCGCCCAAGCTCGCGGCTTGAACCGCTCAAATCAGTCCACTGGACTGATTTGCCCGGCCTTCGGCCGGTCGCGGTTCAATTATCGTCCATCTTTAAAGCCGCAATGAACGCTTCCTGCGGAATTTCGACCTTGCCGAACTGGCGCATTTTCTTTTTGCCCTCTTTCTGCTTGTCGAGGAGCTTGCGCTTGCGGCTGATATCGCCGCCATAACATTTCGCCGTCACGTCCTTGCGCATCGCGCTCAGCGTTTCGCGCGCGATCACCTTGCCGCCAATGGCCGCCTGGATCGGAATCTTGAACAGGTGGCGCGGGATCAGGTCTTTCAGTTTCTCGCACATCGAACGGCCACGGCCTTCGGCCCGCTGGCGGTTGACGATCATGGAAAGCGCATCCACCGGGTCGTCATTGACCAGGATGGACATTTTCACCAGGTCGCCTTCTTCATATTTCTCGATGTGGTAATCGAAGCTGGCATAGCCGCGCGAAACGGATTTCAAGCGGTCATAGAAATCGAACACCACCTCGTTCAGCGGCAGCATGTAGATCACCATGGCGCGGTTGCCGGCATAGGTGAGCTCGATCTGCCGTCCGCGCCGGTCCTCGCACAATTTCAGCACGCTGCCGAGATATTCGTCGGGCACCAGGATGGTGGCCTTGATCCAGGGTTCCTCAATGTGATCGATATAGGTCACATCCGG
>CAIXUE010000263.1 GCA_903922545.1 uncultured Alphaproteobacteria bacterium
CCTGCACCTGCACCACCTTGTCGGGGGCGACGCCGAATTTCTCCAGCACTTCGGCAGAAGCGATGCGCTTGTTCTTCATCGTGTCCAGAAGCTCGACCTGGCCGTCCACCACCAGCTGCATCAGGTCTTTGTCAGACGAAACGATGGTGACCCTGGCGCCAACCTCACGCCCCAGCCGGGCATAGGTGGCGATCAGGTCATCGGCCTCGTAACCCTTCATCTCAATGCAGGAGACACCGAAAGCACGGGTGGCATCACGAACCAGGGGAAATTGCGGCACCAGGTCTTCGGGCGGCGGCGGGCGGTTGGCTTTGTATTCTTTGTAGAAATCATTGCGAAAGGTTTTTTCGCCCGCGTCGAAAATCACCGCCAGATGGGTGGGCGCGTCGGATTTCATATCCTCCAGCAGCTTCCACAGCATGTTGCAGTAGCCCGACACCGCGCCAATGGGTACGCCATCGGATCTGCGGGTGAGCGGGGGAAGCGCGTGATAGGCCCGGAAGAGATAGCCGGACCCGTCAATCAGATAGAGATGATCGCCCTTTTTCAGAGCACTCAATGAGAATGTCCGGCGCCGTCTTTCAACACAAAGCAGCGGTCGCAGTAGGGGCATTCCACAAAATTCTCGTCGCCCATTTCCAGATAGACGCGCGGATGGCCCAGCGTGCCGCCAATGCCTTCGCAGGACACGCGGCTGGTTTCAACTTCGATGATTTCGGGTGCTTCGACGGACATGACACATCCAGATTGGGCGGGACGGGCCGGATCATACAAGCTAAGATTTGGGGAGCAAGGGTCCAGTGCTGCATGGTCACGCTCAACAAAATCTACACAAAAACAGGCGATTCCGGCGAGACCGGCCTGGGCGACGGCTCACGCATAGCCAAAAACAGCTTGCGGATCGCCGCCATCGGCGCGGTGGATGAAACCAATTCCGCCATCGGCATGGCGCGGCTGGAAACCCGGGGCGATGACGACACCATCCTGGCCCGCATCCAGAACGACCTGTTTGATCTGGGCGCGGACTTAAGCGCGCCCGAAGACGGACGAAAAGCCGAAGGCCGGCTTCGCATTGCCGGCTCCCAGGTTGAGCGGCTGGAGCGTGAGATCGACGCCATGAACGCGAACCTCGCGCCCCTCACCTCTTTCATTCTTCCGGGCGGCACGGCGCTGGCGGCGCACCTGCACCTGGCCCGCGCCATCGTCCGGCGGGCGGAAAGCCTGATCGCCGGATTGGCCGCGCAGGAAAAGCTCAATCCCGCCGCGCTTCAATATGCCAACCGGCTTTCCGATCATTTGTTTGTGATGGCCCGCGCCGCCAACAGCAAAGGCATGGGCGATGTGCTTTGGGTCCCGGGCGAGAATCGCTAGCTATTCCGGACCGAGTTTGCGGCCAAATACAAACGCCAAGATCACGCCGATCACGCCCGTCGCCGCCCAACCCGGCAACGCCAGCGCGGAATAAGCCCCCTGCGCCAGGAACGGCAGATAATGCTGCACCCAATTCTTGAAATTGGTCAGCCCGTCATTGTCGATCATCGCCCACACCGCGCCCAGCGAACGCACGGTGATATCGCCGCCCCGTTCCAATGAAGTCACGGCGTCGGCGCCCAGCAGCATCAGGGCGGCAACAATCAGGATCAGGCTTATAAGACGCATGACAAGGGCCATGCGGCCAAACTATCGCGCCGATATCGCCAAAACAAGAAGTGGCGATGACAGGCTTAACGCGGCGGATAGGGCGTTCCATCCTTGTGCCGCCAGCCGCCTTCGCCCACCACCATGTGCAGATCAATGTCGGGATAGGTGATGGCCTCATTCGCCGAACGGCTGCCCACTTCCAGATACACCGCGTCCTTGTCCGTGCGGTTGATGAAATGGTGGCCGTCAGCCACGTTCTTGGGAAAGGCAGCGCATTCGCCCGCCGCCACCAACGTCTCGCCCGCATCGGTGATCAGGATCAATTCGCCCGACAGCACATAAATGAATTCGTCTTCCCGCAAATGCCAGTGGCGCTGGCTGGACCAGGCGCCCGGCGGCAGGGTGACCAGATTGACGCCAAAATCGGCGATCCAACCCGCATTGCCCAGCGCCTTTTTGCTGCGGTCCTTGGCCATTTCGTGAAATGGCGCGGGATAGCCCGAACCCAGACGGGGCGCGATGGCGGCGATATCGATCTTGGGCATATGCGAACTCCCATGAAAAAGAAAACGCCCGCAAGGCTAAGCCCGCGGGCGTTTCTTTCACAAATGCAAAAGCTGCAGTTTAGCTCTGCGGCGCCTCGGCGCCCTGCTTTTTGGTCAGGTCTTCGCCGGTGGCTTGATCCACCTGCTTCATGGACAGGCGCACCTTGCCGCGATCGTCAAAGCCCAGAAGCTTGACCTTCACCGCCTGGCCTTCCTTGACCACATCCGACGGCTTGGCGACACGGCTGGAAGCCAGTTCCGAAACGTGAACCAGACCATCCTTGGGGCCGAAGAAGTTCACAAAGGCGCCGAAATCCATCACCTTGACGATCTTGCCGTCATAGATTTCGCCCACTTCCGGCTCAGCCGTCAGCGAACGAATCCACTTCAGCGCCGCCTTGATCGATTCGCCGTCGGCGGAAGCGATCTTCACGGTGCCATCGTCTTCGATGTTGATCTTGGCGCCGGTCTTTTCCACGATCTCGCGGATCACCTTGC
>CAIXUE010000264.1 GCA_903922545.1 uncultured Alphaproteobacteria bacterium
GGCATCGGGCGCGCGGGTCAGCGATGCCGAGCCGCATATCCTGATTTATGCCTCGCTGGCCGACCGGCAGGTGGAACTGGTGGCGCATGATGCGATTCATCAGGCGGTGGGCGAAGGGCCGTGGAACGCGGCGGTAGCCGCCGTGACGGATGGCATGAAAGCCGGCAAACCGGCGGACGGATTTGTGCGGGCGATTGAAATTTGCGGGCAGGCGCTGGCGGCGCATTTCCCCAGCGATGGCCCGGCCAAAAACCTCATTTCAAACGACATTCTGGAAGTCTGACCCCGCCGATAGCGGCAAGATTGGGGCGGGCTGAAATTCCTTGAAACTTCCCGCGCCCGGTTCCGTTATCGGCATGAGAGTTTCGAGGATGCCGGTCATGACCCGTCTTGTAATCGCCGCCGCGCTGGTTGCCGCCTTCGGTGTTGGCCTTTCGGTGATTCCGGCCAAGACCCATTCCCAGGCGCAATTCGCATGGGAAGACAGCCAGCCCCAATCCGTCCAGTCAGCGGATGTACATTCCCTGGTGGCGGCCTCGTTCCACATCGTTTCCATCGGCTATTGATCCGGAGTTCCCTCATGAGACCGCTGGCGTTTTTTGGACTGACGGCCCTTTGCACTGCGGCGCTGCTGTATGGCGTGCCTGCCGATGCAGCGGTGAGCGGGGCGGATGCCTCCAGCATTCCGATGAACACCACGCCGCCGGAAATCAGCTATGGCGCGCGGGTGGCGGCCAATGATTTCTATGACGTTTATTATGATGGCTCGTATGGCCCCTTCACCGATGGCTATTGGGGCACCGATGGTCAGTTCTGGTATCTGGTGGGAGCGGAAAGTTCCAACTGGAAAGCCGATACCGATGGGCATTTCCGCCGTGCTCCGGCGGACGGCTTCGCGCTGGTGCGCGGCACGGGCGTGCAGAGAGAAAATTGATTCATTTGCGGAGCGAATGAATCAATTGCCAAGCGGAGCCGCGCGACAGCGTCTTCGGCTTCGCGCAGCAGTGAGCCAAGCGCGCTACTGCTTCATAATCTCCAAACCCGCCGGCGGCAGCGACGCCACATAGGCTGCGATATCCATGATGTCATGGGTGGTCAGCTTGGCCACCACCGGCTGCATCATCGCAGCGCCCGCGCCATGGCGCGCGCCCTGCTGCATGTCATACATCTGGCGGGTGATATAGCTGGCGGCGCGGCCGGCGATGCCGGGGATGACGCCCGATCCGCCCAATCCTTCGCCATGGCAGCCGGCGCAGGTCATGGTCTTGCCGCCGCCGCCCGTGGTGACCAGCGCTTTGCCGGCCGCCACCGCGCCAATCGGCACATAGGCGATAAAGCCGGAATGGGGATCGCGGCGAAGTTCGGTGGCTTCCGGATCGGCCGGCACTTCGATGATGCGTTCGCCCAAAGGTTCGGTGCCCGCTTCGGCGCCTTCCAGCGGCACCCACATGCCGCTGACGCTCATGGTCTTGGGCACGGTGGTGGTTTCGACCACCTTGATCCACTGCACCCATGGAATGGCGGAATAGTATTTCGCGGCGGCCTGGATTTCATCTTCGGTCATGGCCTTGGCGAAGCCGGCCATCTGTTTGGCGTTGGCCTTGCCCGGCTCTGCGCTTTGGCGCAGGCCCGCGGCCATGTCATGCAACTGGCCGGCGAAATAGGCGGCCGGCAAACCCGCGACGCCGCCATTTTCGGTGCGGCCACGTCCTTCGGGCATGTGGCAGAGCGAGCAGGGGGTGATGCCGCGGCTTTGGTCGCCCATGGCGATGATCGGCGGAATAGGATTGGGATGTTCTTCGGGGAACCAGTCAGCAGGCTGGACGCGGGTGCGCGTGCCGTCATCGGAGGCGCCCTGCACCTTGTTGCGGGTGAACTGGAATTTGCTGCCCGGGATGCTCATAGGCGTGAGATCGGGGGCGGGGCGAGGGCCCGTCTGCGGCGGGACGGGCGGCGGCACGGCATAGGCCCAGTCGGGTTTGTCGTGGTCGCCGGCGCGGGCGGCGATGGGAAGGGCCGCAAAGACCGGCAGGATCGCCAGCAGGATTGAGCGTGTGCGTTTCATGGTCCCTCCGATGGCCTTTTTGGCCTTTGTTTTCGTTCTGCTGCGCCGGCCCTGACTCGTTTTATACCGCATCCATAGCATGGGCACGAAATGGTGCCGGTTGAGAGGATTGAACTCCCGACCTTCGGTTTACAAAACCGCTGCTCTACCGCTGAGCTAAACCGGCATCCAACAGGCAAATCAAATACTTGGACGCACCGCTTTTGGCAATCGGAAGCTTTTGTCCGCCACTTGCCACCGATCCCCCGGGCCGTTTAGCAAGGTGCGGCCAAACCCGTTGACCCCATTTTTCCAGAACCCCCTGGGCAAATCACCGCCGGCCGGCACCGAAATCAAGGGGCTTTTGCCGCCGCAGAAATTCGTGAGGTACCAGATGCAAATTTCCCAGATTTATTTTTCCGACCGGGCGGGACCGCTGTCTGAATATCTGGCCGACTGCGTCAGGCAGGTGAAGCAGTTTTTCCCCGACTTCACCTATCAAATGTACAATCTGGAAAGCGGGCGGGAATTTCTTGTCCAGAATTTTGACAAAGACGTTGTTGCGGCGTTCGATAAGCTGAATCCGTATGCCTATAAGGCTGATCTTTTAAGATACTGCCTTCTGTTTCAAATCGGCGGTTGGTATTTCGACATCCCTTCAAGGCCGATTTTAAGGGTCGATGTTCCCGGCAATATTGAAACCATCGCGTTCGGCGATTTGCGCCTTTACACGGGGACGAATTTCGCCTGTCAAAATTCGGTTTTGTTCGCCAGGCCCCGGCTGCCGGTTTATGAGAAGGCCATCAGCCTGGTGGTGGAAAATTGCAGGCAGAACTATTACGGAATAAACGCGCTTTGCCCGACAGGTCCGGTCGTTCTTGGCAAGGCTTTTGCCATCGCGGGCGAGAGTCAAAACAGGATATTCGGCGATTACATGCTGCTGACCCCGCTTCACAACATCCAAAACCGGGCTTTTGTATTGCCCGACGGGTCGATTTTCGCTTTTGGGAAAAACGCCGAAGGCGGCGACCTGGCGTCATTGGGCGCGGCAGGCACCAACAATTACAATCACTTTTTTCGAAGCAAAACTGTTTACAAATAGATTTTCCGCTCAAAGCGGATACCACTCCTCATTCTCGTAGATGAGTTCGATGTCGAGCCGCCCGAGTATTTTGAAGTCATATTCGGTGGCGCCCAGCGTGCCATCGCCATGATAGCCATCGGTGGCGAGGGGGAGCGCAATGCGCTCGCCGCGGATAACCTGATCGCCAACCTTGAAAATGCGTCCGCTGCTGCGGAAAATGGTGGGCTCGGTGATGAGGCGCTTCTGGTTGGCGAAGCACTTTTGATAAACTTCCGGACTGTGCAGGTCTTTCAGGGGCGTTCCCCGGAAACTTTGGCCAAAGCCCACCATGATGCGGTTGCCGGCCAGGCGGGCATAAAACTCGTCGGTGGCGCTGTCGTACCGGAACGTCCAGATCTTGGTGAGGTGCGGCGCCATGGCGGCCGGAGAAAGATCGGCCCATGACGGCATCCGCTTTTCGGCCCGGGCGGCAAGCCAATGGTCTGCAACCGCGCGCAGGGCCGGTGATGCGATATTGCTGCGGAAGAGCGTGAAGGAAGGATCGCGCACAACATCGCTCATGGGGGTTTTTACCGTCGCCCGCTTAAGAAGTTCATAATCTGTTTGGGAACCGGCTGTCCGCAAATCATCCACGTTCCATCAGGGCAAGCTGGCGGCTGAAAATAAAGAGAGGCTTCAGGCCGCCAGACCAGACCGGGGCCAAGCCTGTGGCCGGGCAGATTTTGGACTTGGCAACGGGGCGCTTTGCGCCGGGCCCGCCAGCCTGTAAGACGGTGGCAATAGCCCGGTAACACCCACATTATAACAGGCCATGAAACGCATTCTGATTACTTCCGCCCTGCCTTATGTCGCGGGCGTCAAGCATCTGGGCAATCTGGTGGGCTCGATGCTCCCGGCGGACGTTTTTGCGCGCTTCTGCCGGGCGCGGGGGCATGAAACTCTGCTGATCTGCGCCACCGACGAGCATGGCGCGCCCATCGAACTGGCGGCGCTGGAAGAAGGCGTATCGCCGGCGGAATTCTGCGCCAAATGGCACAAGGTGCAGGCCGAGTTGGGCGAGAAGTTCGCTTTATCGTTCGACAATTTCGGCCGCTCATCTTCGGCGCAGAACCATGAAATGACGCTGCATTTTGCCCGCGCGTTGTGGAAGAACGGTTTTCTGGATGTTCGCACCACCAAGCAGGTCTATTCGGTCACCGATGGCCGCTTCCTGCCCGACCGCTATGTGATCGGCACCTGTCCGCATTGCGGCTATGACCGGGCGCGCGGCGACCAATGCGAGAATTGCACCCGGGTGCTGGACCCGGCGGATCTGATCCGGCCGCGCTCGGCGGTTTCGGGCGCCGAAGATATCGAGATCCGTGACGCCACGCATCTGTTCCTGAAGCAGGCGCAGTTTTCGGACAAGCTGCGCGCCTGGATCGACAGCCACAAGGCGGACTGGCCGCAGCTTGTGACGTCCATCGCCTACAAATGGCTGGACGAGGGTTTGCAGGATCGCGGCATCACCCGCGATCTGGAGTGGGGCATTGCGGTGCCCGACGACATTGCCGACGGCAAGCTGAAGGGAAAAGTCTTTTACGTCTGGTTCGATGCGCCCATCGAATATATCGCCTCGACCAAGGAATGGGCCGACAAGAACAACAAGGGCGATGCCTGGAAATCCTGGTGGTATGGCGAAGAAGCCAAGGACGTCACCTATTGGGAATTCATGGGCAAGGACAATGTGCCTTTCCATACGGTGGGTTTTCCCGTCACCATCATGGCGTCAGGCGAGCCCTGGAAGCTGGTGGAGCGGCTGAAAGGCTTCAACTGGCTGAATTACGATGGTGGCAAATTCTCCACCTCGCAGCATCGCGGCGTGTTCATGGACAATGCGCTGGATGTCGCACCCGCCGATTATTGGCGCTATTATTTGATGGCCAATGCCCCGGAAAGCGCCGACAGCAATTTCACCTGGGAACAGTTTGCCGGCGTCATCAACAAGGACCTGGCCGATGTGCTGGGCAATTTCGTCAACCGGGTGACCAAATTCTGCGCCGCGCGCTTTGACGGCAAGCTGCCGGGCGAGGGCGCATATGGTGATGAAGAAAAAGCCCTGATTGGCGAGCTGGACCGGCGTGTTGCTCAGTACACGGATTTTCTTGAGCAGGCGGAATTCCGCAAAGCGATGGGCGAGCTGCGCGCTATCTGGGTCGTGGGCAATGAATATATGACCCGCGCCGCGCCCTGGACCCATATCAAGACCGACCGCGCCAAGGCGGCGGTGGGCGTGCGGATGGGATTGAATTTGGTGCATCTCTTCGCCCATCTAAGCTGGCCCGTGATGCCGGAGATGGCAAAGAAGATTCACCTGGCCATTCAGCCGGTCGGTTACGGCAACGGCGCCATTCCGTGGCCCGATCAGCCCATGGCGCAGGAACTCGACAGTCTTGAGCATGACCAACCCATCCAGCC
>CAIXUE010000265.1 GCA_903922545.1 uncultured Alphaproteobacteria bacterium
CCATGCCCGCATTCACACCGAACGGCAGCGCGCCGGGACGAGCGATCCCATTCCCGCCGTGGCCAAACTCATCGCGGCCGAAGCACGGCTACTGTGCTTTGACGAATTCCAGGTGACGGATGTGGCCGACGCCATGATCCTGGGGCGGCTGTTTGAACAGCTTTTTGCCGCCGGCACGGTGATTGTGGCGACCAGCAATGTGGAGCCCGGCCGGCTTTATGAAGGCGGCCTGAACCGCCAGCTTTTCCTGCCCTTTATCGAAGAGATCAAACAGCGGCTGGAGGTGGTGGAATTGAAGGGCGCCACGGATTATCGCCTGCAGCGTATCGCCGGGATCAATGTCTATCTGACACCGCTATCCGCGCAAATCGATGCCGCCATGGATGCGGCGTGGCAAAAGCTGACCGATGGCGTGACGCCAAAACCCGTGACCCTGATGGTGCTGGGCCGCCCGCTGGCGGTGCCGCTGGCGGCGCGCGGCGTGGCGCGGTTCGATTTTTCCGATCTGTGTATTGAACCTCTGGCCGCGCCTGATTATCTGACCATTGCGCGGGAATTTCACACCGTGCTGATCGATCATATTCCGGTGATGACCGACAATATGCACAATGTGGCGCGCCGCTTTGTGGTGATGATCGACACGCTTTACGATGAAGGCGTCAAATTGATCTGTTCGGCGGCGGCTGTGCCCGATGATCTTTATCCTGATGGCAGAGGGTCAGAGGCGTTCCGGCGCGCCGCATCACGGCTGATGGAAATGCAGAGCGAGGATTATTTGAAACGCGGCCATGGGGTGCATGATGTACGCGCTTAGCTCAATTTCCAACATGCTCTGGGCCTGTGCTTTTGTGCTGGCCTGCCTGGCTTTTTACAAATTCGGCTTGCCGGCCCTGAAGCGCTTTGACGAAGAAAACAGGCGCCGCATCGTCCGCCAGGAACAGGACAAGGCCGATCCTGACGCGCATTTCCGCCATGCCCTGGAAGTGGCCAATGAACAGGTGGAAGCAGTGCAGGAAATCGGCGTCGGCAGCGCGGTGCAGTATCTGTTCGAGACCGAGGTTTATCTCAGCCGCGAGGACGCCGAAGATGCGCGCGCCGAACGGGTGGGCGTGATTGCGCGGCGTTTTTATCAGGAATTGCCGGCGGCGCTGGCGGGGGCGCGGGAGCGTGGCCGCATGTCGGCGCGGGAACGGGCATCGCAGAAATGGCGGCGTGGCCGTGACGGCGAGACGATGCACTAACTAGCGTCCGCGTGGTATAGTTGCCTTAAAAGATAAGCAAAGGGGAAATTCATGTCACCCAGCTATACAAAAGCCGAACGTATTTGGCTGAAATCTCATCCCACTCTGAATGAAAAGTGGGTCCAACAACTTATAGCAAACGATCCTTCAATTCTGGGATTGGGCGATTTGGAGCTTCTTGATACGGAGCGCCGCCAATTAAAAGCTGGGCGGCTCGATCTTCTCCTGAGAGAAGATGAAAGCGGAAAACGATATGAAGTTGAGCTTCAAATCGGTGCGACGGATGAATCTCATATAATCCGCGTTATCGAATACTGGGATAAAGAGCGGCGCAAGTATCCAAACTCTGATCACTGCGCCGTCTTGGTGGCGGAAGAAGTAAATGGGCGTTTTTTAAATGTAGTTGATATTCTAAACGGGAAAGTGCCGCTCATAGCGCTTCAGTTGCAAGTTTACTCCGTTGGCGATCTTACCACAGTAATATTTACAAAAGTAGTGGACGAAATTGCCTTGGGTTCAGAATACGAAGAGGAAGAAGAA
>CAIXUE010000266.1 GCA_903922545.1 uncultured Alphaproteobacteria bacterium
CGCCGGTATAACGCTGGCCGGCTTTTTCATAAACGATGCGCTGGGTCACCTGTTCGTGAAACGGCCCCATCGCCCAATCCAGCCAGCGCAAACTTGCGCGCCGCTCGCCCGCATCCTCCGGCGCCAGGGGGTGTTCGGGATAATGGCCTTCCAGGTGATCCAGGATCGCCCACACCCCTTCGCAGCGCGTGCCGTCCATATCCACGAACACGGGCAGGGGGGCAGTGACATTGTCATTGATCACCGGATCGCAGGCGACGCGCTTTTCCGCCACCATCAGCCGGGCAAGCCGGCAACTGGGCGACAGCATCAGGTGAATCAATCGGCGCATGACCTGTTCTTAAGCGACAGTCCTACCGAACGCAAAAATCCAGATTATCCCGGCTCACCACGGCCGCCTGTCCCAATAATGCCCGCGTCCGCCCCGCCACATAAGGTCCCGGATCGGCCGCGTTCCATTTGGTGGGATCGGGCAAAATGGCCGCCAGCCGCGCCGCCTGAACCCGCGTCAGCCGCGCCGCGCTGGTGTGAAAATAGGCCCGCGCCGCCGCTTCAGCGCCGAAATTGCCATGCCCCCAATCCACCAGATTGAGATAGGCATTCAGAATGCGTTTCTTGGGCCACAGCGCCTCGATCATGACAGTGAGGTAAGCCTCCAGCCCCTTGCGGACCCAGCTTCGCACCGGCGCCAGGAACAGGGTACGCGCGGTCTGCTGCGACAGGGTGCTGGCGCCGCGAAGCGGCCGGCCGCGGCGGTAATCCTCCATCGCCCGGTTCATCTGGTTCCAGTCAAAACCGTGATGGGAGCAAAAATTCTGATCTTCCGACCCGATCACGGTGCGTCCCAGCACGGGAGTGATATCGTCGCGCCAGGCATAATGCGCGCCCTTGCCTTGCAACAGACTCAGCAGCATTTCCGGCGTGCCCGGCTCAACCGGCAGGAAGCGGAACAGCAAAAGCAGCAACACGGGAGCCGCCACAAACACCGCCAGCAGCACGATCAGCGCGCGCCACAGCCAGCCCCTTTTGCGCCAGATCCTGATTCCCCGTCCCGCCATGGCGCAGCATAGCAAAAGTTTATACTTCGTCCTGCACCGGCAGGCTTGACCCGGCCCCCCAACTTGTTACGTCTGGCGGCATGCACGACATCATCACCTCCATCATCCTGGGCATTGTCGAAGGCCTCACCGAATTTCTGCCGGTGTCCTCCACCGCCCATCTTCTGGTCAGCGAAAGGCTGATGGGCCTGGGCGATGAATGGGAAGCTTTCACCGTTGTCATCCAGCTGGGCGCCGTGCTGGCGGTGGTGGCGATCTATTTCGAAGTGTTCTGGAAGGCGCTGATCGGCCTGCCATCCTCCGCCGATGCGCGCCGCTTCGCGCTGGGCATCATCATCGCGCTGCTGCCCTCGGTGGTCGCGGGCCTGGCCTTTAAGAAATATATGGATGCGGTGCTGCTCAACCCCGCCACCGCCATGCCCTTCATCGCCGCCTGCTGGATCATCGGCGGCATCGTCATCCTGGCGCTGGAACGCATCGCGCCCAAGCCCCGCTGGCATGAAGGCGACAAGCTGCCGCTGATGAAGGCGTTCCAGATCGGCTGCTGCCAGGTGCTGTCCATCATTCCGGGCACGTCGCGGTCGGGCGCCACCATCCTGGGCGGCGAACTTGTGGGCGTGGACCGCCGCGCCGCCACGCTTTTCACTTTTTATCTGTCGGTTCCCACCATGATGGGCGCCACCATCCTGGAATTGCGCAAGGCGCAACTGGCGCCCGGCCAGGGCCTCAACATCGGCATCGGCTTTGTCGTGGCGTTTGTGGTGGCCTGGATTGTGATCCGGCAATTCTTGAAGATCGTGACGCGCTATGGCCTGACGCCCTTCGGCTGGTACCGCATCGCCGCCGGCTTGGCACTAATCGCGTATCTTACGCTTTGAACGGGTCTTACGCTCTGAACTTGGCGCCGCTGGCCAGTTCGGCATATTCGCCCTTGGACCGGAAGCGCCACAGATAGGCCGGCACTTCGGCTTCCACCGAATTGGGCGTGATGCCCAAATCCTGCAGGGTCAGCGCGGTTTTCGACACCACATTGTCATGCCGCAAAAGCTTGACCTGATCCGGCGTCAGCAAGGGCCGGGGCGCCATCTGCAGGAAGAACGCCTTGAACATGGCGATACCAAAGGGCAGGGGCATCAGGATCCGCTTGCGGCCCGTCTCGCTGCAGACGATCTGCATCAACTGCTTGAAGGAATAAACCGCCGGCCCGCCCAACTCGTATGTCCGGCCACGGGCATTTTCATCCACCAGTGTCTTGGCGATCGCCGCCGCCACATCCCCGGCATAGACCGGCTGGAACAGCGTCTTGCCGCCACCGATCAAGGGCAGGATGGGCGACAGCCGAGCCAGCCCGGCAAAGCGGTTGAAGAAATCATCATCGGGCCCGAAAATTATCGAAGGCCGCAAAATCACGGCGGCGGGAAATGCCGCGCGCACCCGCGCCTCGCCCAGCGCCTTGGTCACCGCATAGGCGGATCGGGATTCGCTGTCCGCGCCGATGGCCGAAACATGCACCAGATTTGCGATACCGGCCGCGGCCGCCGCCTTGGCGATATTTTCCGCCCCCGCCACATGGGTCTCTTCAAAATGCCCGAACAGCACGCCGACCAGATTGACCACCGCATCGGCGCCCTTCAGCGCGGCCGCCACCTGGTCCGGATCGGTAATGTCGCATTTGACCGCCGCGATCTGGCCAACCGTGCCGGTGGGCTTCAGGAAAAAGCTCTGGTTGGGCTGGCGCACGGCCACCCGGATGCGCCAGCCGGCCTGGGCCAGGGCCTTGACCGTGTGGCGGCCCACAAAGCCCGAGCCTCCGAAGATCGTGACCAGCCTGGCCGTCATGGGGGGAATCCTTCTTGCGCCAGGCCTGTTTAGTCCATCGAACGGGGGGCCGGAAGGGCCATTTTTGGGGGCAAACAGCCACCCGTTGACGGGGGGCCCCCGCCCCCCTAAACAACCGCCCTTCGACATCTGCCCAGATGGCGGAATTGGTAGACGCACTAGTTTCAGGTACTAGCGCTGCAAGGCGTGGAGGTTCGAGTCCTCTTCTGGGCACCAGTTGACTGTTCGCCAACAGCCAGGATTGTATAGAAAACCATTGAAAAATAAGGCATAGTTGGCCAAGTGGCTTCGCCAATGGCCGCCCTTGGTCGCCGGTAATCGGGGGTCTTTTGGGGTCAGTTTGGGGGTCACTTGGACAGACCCGTAGGGAGTGACCCCCATGGCCCTTTCAGACGCCGCCATTCGCGCTGCCAAGCCTTCAGGCAAGCAATTCAAGCTCTATGACGAGGGTGGGCTGTTCCTGATCGTCAAGCCGTCTGGCGGGAAGCTCTGGCGGCTGAAATACCGCCATATGGGCAAGGAGCAGGCGCTATCGCTGGGCCGCTATCCGGCTGTGGGTTTGAAGGAGGCGCGAGCCGGGCGGGATCATGCACGAACGCTGATTGCCACCGGCAAAGACCCGAGCTTTGAGAAAAAGCGCGCTGCCGTGGCCGCTTCGGTGGGCGCGGCTAATACCTTCTCAGCCATCGCTGAGGAGCTCATTGCCAAGCGTGAAAGGGAAGGCCTTAAGGAGATTACAACCA
>CAIXUE010000267.1 GCA_903922545.1 uncultured Alphaproteobacteria bacterium
ACCGACATTGCCTGGCGCCGCGTTTCGCACCCGACCGAAGTTCTCTCCGTCGGCCAGACCGTCACGGTGCAGATCATCAAGATCAACCACGACACCCAGCGCATTTCGCTGGGTATGAAGCAGCTGCAGACCGATCCCTGGGAAGGCGTCGCCGCCAAGTATCCGGTGGGCGTGCAGTTCAAGGGCAAGGTCACCAACGTCACCGATTACGGCGCCTTTGTGGAGCTGGAGCCGGGTGTCGAAGGCCTCGTCCATGTCAGCGAAATGTCCTGGGTGAAGAAGAATCTCGCCCCCTCCAAGCTGGTGACCCCCGGTACGGAAGTGGACGTTGCGGTGCTGGAAGTGGATTCCAACAAGCGCCGGATCAGCCTTGGCCTGAAGCAGACCCAGGAAAATCCCTGGAACAACTTCACCGCCAACCATCCGGCCGGCACGATCATCGAAGGCGAGGTCAAGTCGATCACCGAGTTCGGTCTGTTCATCGGTCTGGATTCGGACATTGACGGCATGGTCCATCTCTCCGATCTGTCCTGGTCTGTCCCCGGCGAGGAAGCCATCAAGGCCTATGAAAAGGGCCAGATGGTCAAGGCGCAGGTGCTCGACATCGATGTCGAAAAAGAGCGCGTTTCGCTGGGCATCAAGCAGCTGGAAGAAGGCGGGAAGGCCGAAAAGAAGGCCGGCGGCGCTTCGTCGTCTGCCGCTGCTTCGTCGGGCGGCGCCACCAAGAAGAACCAGATCGTCACCGGCACGGTTACCGAGGTCAATGACGGCGGCATCGAAGTGGAATTGGAGGGCGGCATGCGCTCCTTCATCCGCCGTGCCGACCTGGCCCGCGACCGCAACGACCAGCGCCCCGACCGTTTCGGCAAGGGCGACAAGGTGGACGCCATGGTCACCAGCGTGGACAAGGCCAGCCGCAAGGTCTCGCTTTCCATCAAGGCCAAGGAAGTCGCTGAAGAGAAGGAAGCCGTGGCGCAGTTCGGGTCTTCGGATTCCGGCGCTTCGTTGGGCGACATTCTCGGCGCGGCCCTGAAGAAGAAGACCAAGAAGCCGGCCGACGCCGACGAGTAGGCCTTCTGCCATCACCAATAAGAAAGGCGCGGGATCATTCCCGCGCCTTTTTTGTCTGGCGTGACAGGGGTGTGGAATTGACGTTTTCGATCTTCGGCGGCGATAATTGACGCGTTTCGATGGGGCCGGATATGGCCAGACTTGGGCGTTATTTTCTTCCCGGGCAACCGCTGCACGTCATACAGCGTGGCAACAATCGCCAGGCGGTGTTTGCGCAGGATGGCGATTACGCCATTTATCTGGACTGGCTTGGCGCGGCGGCGAAAAGCTGCAGCTGCCGGCTTCATGCCTATGTCCTGATGACCAACCATGTCCATCTTCTGGTCACGCCGGATAAAGCCGATTCCGTGCCGCGCATGATGCAGGGCCTGGGCCGCAATTATGTGCGCCACATCAAACGCCAGTACCGGCGCACGGGAACGCTGTGGGAAGGGCGCTACCGGGCCGCGCCGATCGACAGCGATGCCTATTTTCTTTCCTGCAGCCGGTACATCGAACTCAACCCGGTTCGGGCGAAGATGGTGGCCAGGCCGCGCGATTATCCCTGGTCGAGTTATCGCGTGCATGCCCATGGCGATGCCGACGCGGTGATTGAGGATCATGAATTGTATCGTGCGCTGGGCAAGACGCCGGAGGAGCGGCAGGGGGCTTATCGAGCGCTGTTCGCCACTGCTTTGGGCGAAGACTTTGTCCGCGATTTGCGGGAGGCGACAAATGGAGGGTGGGCCATGGGCGGCGAGCGTTTTAAGGCCGAGATCGCGGAAGCGTTGGCGCGGCGCGTCACGCCTTTGCCGCCCGGACCGAAACCAAAATCTGCGAAAGACAAACGTCAGATGATTTTACTCTGACCCCGAACTTCCTAACTTCCTCTGCCGCGGGCCGCTTGGTAAACGGATCTGGGAAGCCATACCACATAGACTTTACTGGTTCCGTTCCGATTCCAAAGGAACTTCAAAAGTGAAAACTATTGGATTTCTTATTGCGATATTTGTGCTGCTAGCAGTGCTTGGTAGCTATTTTATGAATTCAGATATTGGCCTGTTAGGGGATGCCTATACCCTCGACATTGCCTCCCGAAAAATATTGGGCAATCGCTTTTATGGTGTTTCTTGTCCTAGAGACGACTATGCTGACGAAGTAGAAACAGTTCATGGACCCGAAAGTGGCTCATCAACGCTCTTTAAATTCGCGCCGCGCCCTGGGAAAGAGCGTGTCTGCCCGCCCGTTAGCGTAGAGGTGGATAGTCATACCGGGCGTGCCTGGCTTGTTACAAATTGAGGACTGAGAATTAGATTTTTTAGAAAAGTCGGTGTCAGAGTAAGAATTGACCTAGCAGCGCTCGCCCAATTGGGACCTGACCCCGAATCGTGCTTCGGTCCCGCACCGACCGCGACACAAAATGTAGCGTGCAGGGAACCAAGGTTCCCGGACCTTCATTATACGGTCTCAATTAGAGGGAGTATTTATCCATGGCTAAGAGCAAACCGAGTATCCTGGGCCGCCGGGTCAACGAACTGGAAGATGCCGTCACGCGCCTGTTTACCGGCACGCCGCCTGCCAAGAAGAAGGCCAAGAAGCGCAAGTCCAAGCCCGCCAAGGCGAAGGCCGTTGTGAAGAAGGCCGCGAAAAAGGCCGTCAAGAAGGCCAAAAAGGCCGCCAAGAAAGTGGCCAAGAAGGCCAAGCGCTAAAACTGCCTGAACCGTCCGGTCTTCTGGCCGTTATCTGGCCATGAGACCGGTTCTGGTATTAGCATTTCTTTCGTTCGCTGCGGCGCCGGCGCTGGCTCAAAACCAGCAGCCGGCGCCGCAGTCGTTTGCGGTTCCGGCCATCAGCCCGTTTCAAGGGCTGGCCACTGTGCTGCGCAATCCCAACAATCCGCCGCCCGCGCCGCCTCCCACCCAGACCAGTGGCGGGCCGCTTCCCACCGCCATTCCGCCCAATACTGTCGGGATGAATCCGGGGCGTTAGGTTCAGGCCAGATAGGCGTAGCCGAACAGGGCTGCGCCAACCGCGCCCAGACCCATGGCGCCAAACCAGAAGGGCGAGCGCTTGGTGATGATGGCGACCGTGGACAGCGCGATGCCGATCTCAATCAGGGTGGCGGACGCCGTCAGCCAGTGATGGCGTTCTTCGTGAAGGGCGCTGTCGCGCAGTTTCTCGTCCCGGGCTTTTTCGAATTCGCCGGCGCTTTTGCGTGCCTTGTCCTGGTCGGTTTTCTGCTGGGTGCTGTCGGTCTTGTATTCACCCTCATGCGCGCCGCCATTGTCAGCGGCCAGGTCATACATGTGCCGCTTGAGGCTGTCGGACTGATATTCGTTCCAGGCATCGGTGGCCTGGTCCTGGGCCAGGACCGCCTCGCTGGAAGCGGTAATGGCGCGGCCGCCTTCCACCGTTTCCAGGCTGCCGGCGGCGGCGGCCATCACCGCCAGCATGGCCACGGTTATGGAGACGCGGGATATAAAGGGATTGCCTTCATGGGCGGCATGCTCGGCATGTTCGGCGTGTTCATGGGCTTCCAGGGCGGGGTCGTTGGACATCCAAGGCTCCGATTCTAATGGCGCTTTAGCCTAATCAGGCTTGCCGGACGGGTCGAATGGGGGGCAGGGCTGCCCGAAATCCGGGCAGGGAGGGGGCCGGACCCCCTCAAGACCCGCCAAAAGGCTAAAAAAGTCTGTTTTTTCAGCGGGTTCCCGTTGACGGGGCTGGGGGTGTCTGACAATTTAAACGGGCTGGGCGGCGTTACACGCCCTGTTTTGTCCCTTCAGGGGCTGGGATGATCAAGTCTGAACTGGTTGCGCGGCTGACCGCGCGCTATCCGCATCTGTACCACCGGGACGTGGAGCGTATCGTCACGACCGTTTTGGACAGCATTACCAAGGCGCTGGCCGAAGGCCACCGCGCGGAACTGCGCGGCTTTGGCGCCTTCTCGGTAAAGGTGCGGCCGTCGCGGATGGGGCGCAATCCGCGCACCGGTGAGCCGGTGGCCGTGGGCGAAAAGCGGGCGCCGTTTTTCCGCACCGGCAAGGAATTGCGCGAAAGGCTGAATGGCGGCTCGTCCGAATCCTGATACAGGCGGTTCGATGAATCCCATTTACGTCGCTTTAGACACCACCGATCTGGATTATGCGCTGGGCTTGGCCGAACGGCTGCGCGGTTCCGTGGGCGGGCTGAAGCTGGGGTTGGAGTTTTTCGCCGCCCACGGTCCCGAAGGTGTGCGGGCTTTCACGGGTTTGGGAATGCCTTTGTTCCTGGACCTGAAATTCCACGACATTCCCAACACTGTGGCGGGCGCGGCGCGGGCCGCAGCCTCGCTGGGCGTTTCCATCATCAATGTCCAT
>CAIXUE010000268.1 GCA_903922545.1 uncultured Alphaproteobacteria bacterium
CGGTGAAGCTGAGATCGTTGCGCGGATACACGAAGGGCTGACCGGCATGGTATTTGTAGGCCATGGCCGCGATGGTCGGCATCTTGGCGATCAGGCGGTGGCTGGCGATTTCGCGCTGCTTGGGATCGGTGATGTCGGTGCTGTCGTGATAGAAAGCCGCCATCGCGCCGATCACGCCGCACATGATCGCCATGGGGTGCGCGTCACGGCGAAAGCCATGGAAGAAGCTGACCATCTGCTCATGCACCATGGTGTGGTGCGTGATGGAATAGGTGAATTTCTCCATCTGCGGCTTGGTCGGCAGTTCCCCGTAGAGCAGCAGATAGCAGCTCTCAAGAAAGTCGGAATGTTCCGCCAGATCGGCGATCATATAGCCGCGATATTGCAGCACGCCCTTGTCGCCATCGATGAAGGTGATGTTGCTTTCGGTCGATGCGGTTGAGGTGAAGCCGGGGTCATAGGTGAAAATGTCGGCCTGGTCGTAGAGCTTGCGAATGTCCACGACATTGGGGCCCTGCGTGCCTGCGAAAACCGGCAGCTCATAATCCTTGCCTTCGTAATTCAGGCTCGCCTTGCCGGCGGGCTTCATTTTGCTCTCTCGCATGACGCATTCCCCTTAAGTCTGCCTATTGGCGCTTTTATCTTGCAGCGCAATATAAGCGTGGATTTTAGCTTCCGTCATCACAGGATTTGATTAACGGGGAAGATTCTGTCAGGCGGCATAAGCCCTTAATCGGATAAGGGATTCTTCCCGGCCGAGCAGTGCCAACATCTCAAACAGGGGCGGGGAGGCGGCTTTGCCGGTCAGGGCGGCGCGCAAAGGCTGGGCCACCTGGCCCAATTTCAGGCCCTTGCTTTCTGCATATTTGCGGGCGGCATCCTCCAGCCCCGCCGCCGACCAGTCGCTGGCTTCCAGGGCGGCCAGGCTTGCGCCCAGGCCTGAACGGGCTTCAGGGGAAAGCAATTTGGCGGCGGCTTCGTCCAGGTCGCGCACCCCATCGGTGAAGAGAAAATCCGCCGCCTGCACCAGCTCGACCAAAGTCTTGGCCCGCTCTTTCAGCGATGGCATGGCGGTGAGCAGCCTTTCCCGCGCCTTGTCAGACAGAATGCGCGGCGGATTTTCCATCGCGAGGAACTGGATCGCTTCGCCCACCATCACGCTGTCGGGTGTGGCGCGGATATAATGGCCGTTCAGATT
Source organism: uncultured Alphaproteobacteria bacterium (assembly GCA_903922545.1). Next base: position 1,199 of record CAIXUE010000268.1, read on the forward strand.
ATCCAGCTTCTTGTAATCCATCCGGGCTGCGCTCTTGCCGATGGAATCCAGGTTGAACCATGCGATGGCCTGCTGCGTGGGAATGATTTCGTCATCGCCATGGCTCCAGCCCAGGCGCAGCAGGTAATTGCGCATGGTTTCGGGCAGATAACCCATGCCCTGGTAAGCCTCCACCGCCAGCGCGCCATGGCGCTTGGAAAGCTTGGCGCCATCGGGGCCGTTGATCAGGGGCAAATGGCCATAGGCCGGCACCGGCCAGCCCATCGCTTCAATGATCTGAAGCTGGCGCGCCGCGTTATTCAGGTGATCGGCGCCGCGGATCACATGCGTCACGTCCATGTCGTGGTCATCCACCACCACCGCCAGCATATAGGTGGGCGTACCGTCGGAGCGCAGCAGCACCATGTCGTCCAGCTGGCTGTTTTCAAAACGCACATCGCCCAGCACCAGGTCATGCACGATGGTATCGCCTTCATCGCGCGATTTCAGCCGCACCACAAAGGGCGCGCCCGCCGGGGCTTCTTTCGGATCGCGGTTGCGCCAGCGGCCGTCATAGCGCATGGGCTTGCCGGCTTTTTTCTGTTCCTCGCGCATGGCGGTCAGTTCTTCCGCCGTGGCATAGCAGCGATAGGCTTTGCCGGCGGCCAGCAGGGCATCGGCGACTTCGCGGTGACGCGCGGCGCGGGCGAATTGATAAACTTCGGGCCCGTCCCAATCCAGGCCCATCCAGCGCATGCCGTTCAGGATCGCCGCCACCGCTTCGGGGGTGGAGCGTTCCCGGTCGGTATCTTCGATGCGCAGCAGGAAAGAGCCGCCGGTATGGCGGGCATAAAGCCAGTTGAATAGGGCGGTGCGCGCGCCGCCGATATGCAGCATGCCTGTGGGCGAGGGCGCAAAGCGCAGGACAGGTTTTCCGGTTTGGGTCATGGTTGGCAGGCTTTAGCAGCGGGAAGCGGTCCGCGCCAGCGGGACAAGTCGCAATGGCAGAACGCAATCCTTTGATCGCCGAAAGGCACCGCTGGCCGCTCTGGCTGCCGGTGATGCTGGGCATGGGGGCCGCGCTTTACTTCGCCCTGCCTTTTGAACCTTCCATTTTCCACGGCTTGGCGGCGGGGACCGGTGCGCTCCTTGCGGCCATCCTTGCGGTTGCCGTGGAGCGCGGCCGCATGACACTGGCGTTGCTGGCAGCCCTGGCGCTGGGTTTTGCCGCCGCCAAATTCCGTGAAGAGATGGTGGCCGCGCCGGTTCTTGCCCACGACACCACCCTGCATCTGACCGGCCGGCTGGTTGCTGCTGATCCGGCACCGCGCGGCGTGCGGCTGGTGGTGGGCGATCTGCGCTCCGGCGGTTTTGTCGATGGCGTGCCCGGCACGGCCCGGGTTCTGGTGCGCGCCCGCATGACGGATTTTCATGCCGGCGATGGACTGTCGCTCACCGCCCGGCTGATGCCGCCGCCGGGGCCCACCGAACCGGGCGACAGTGATTTTGGCCGCGATGCTTTTTTCAACGGTCTTGATGCGGTGGGATTTTCCTATGGCGCGCCCATTCCTGCGCCGCTCGCCAGCCCGCCCGGTTTTTCCCAGCGCCTGGGCGCGGTGATTGAAAATCTGCGCCAGGCCATGACGGCGCGCATTCGCGACGGACTTCCCGGCAGCGATGGCGCCATCGCCAGCGCGCTGATCACTGGCGAACGTGGCGGCATTGATCCGGATGATCAGGCGGCGCTGCGCGATGCC
>CAIXUE010000269.1 GCA_903922545.1 uncultured Alphaproteobacteria bacterium
GGCCGCCGCCTCCGCCGCCGCCGCGGTCTTCAGGCCATCGCCGTCGCTCTCGATGGCGTGAAGCGCGTCGGCGACATTCTGAAACGCAGAAATCACCGTGCCGCGATATTGCGCCGCGACCTGATCATAGGTGTCGCGCGCCGCCTGGGTGCGATGGGCCAATATGCCGGCGTCGAAGATGGTGCCGGTGATGCCGGTGCCGAAGCTCCAGAAGGTATCGCCCGGCGCGAAAAGCTGGCCCAGGGCGGTGCCCACTGTTCCGGTATTCGCGGACAGCGTGAGATTGGGCAGTTGATTGGCGACCGCGACACCGATCTGGGCGCTCGCCATGTGCAGATTTTCCGCCGCGGCGCGGATATCGGCGCGCTGCTCCACCAGTTTGGATGGCAGGCTGAGCGGCAAATCGCCCGGAAGGGTCAGGGATGAAAGCTGAATAACATTGCCGGCGGCGTCGGCCGTCAGATCGCCGGTGAGGGCGGCAATCAGATCATCCTGTTGCGCAAGCTGCTTTTGCAGCGGCGGCAGGCCTTGCTGCGCCTGGGCCAGCGCCAATTCCTGGGTGGCGACATCGGCGCCGGCAATCTGGCCTTGCGCCTGCTGGCGGTTTTCAATCGCCAGAATCTGCTGTTCATCGCCGATCATGGCGTTGATGGCGGCAATCTGGTCGCGCAGCGCTGCTTCCTGGATCACCGCCACCACCAGATTGGTGACCAGCGCCACTCTTGTGGCTTCCAGTTGGAAGCGCTGGGAATCCGCCGCCGCCTGCAGCGCCTCCACCTGGCGCTCGTTGCCGCCCCAGATGTCAGGGGTCCAGTTGAGCGAAAGCTGGGCCTGATAAAGATTATAAAGCAGCGACGCCGAAGTGAGGGTGGGCGACAGCACCACCGCACCCTGATTGCGGCTGGCATTCAACCCGCCGGTGACGCTGGGATAGTAGCTGCCGATCTGGGCTTTGACATTTTCCAGCGCCACCCGCACCCCCGTTTGGGCTGCTTCCAGGTTCGGATTTTTCGCCAGCGCCTGCCGCACCAATTGGTCCAGCGCATCGGAGTGAAACAGCGTCCACCAATCGGCCGGTATGTCCCCACCCGCCGCGAAATGCTGGGCATCGCCGCCGCTGGGGGTCGGTGCGGAGGCGGTGTCGGCCAAAGGCTGTTTGACCAAACCGCTGGTCACGGGTGGCGCGGGTTGCCTGAAATCCGGACCCACGGTGCAGCCGCCCGCCAGAAGCGCACATCCCAGAAGCAAAGCGTGCAATCGGGTCATCGCGTCACTCCGCCGGTTGCGGTTCAAGGCCGCTTTCCGCTGTCCGCGTTCGCCGCGAGAAAATGTCAATCAGCACCGGCAACACCAGCAGAATGAAAGCCGGCGCCAGCAGCATGCCGCCCACCACCACCAGCGCCAGCGGCTTCTGCACTTGCGATCCGATGCCGGTGGAAAAAGCCGCCGGCAACAAGCCGACACAGGCGGCAACGCAGGTCATCAGCACCGGGCGCATTTGAATCTCGCAGGTGCGCAGCAGCGCCTCGCTCCGCGCCAGCCCTTCGCCGACCATGCGGTTGAAAAAGGAGATCACGATGATGCCGTCCATCGCCGCGATGCCGAACAGCGCCACAAAGCCGATGGCGGCGGAAACACTGAAGGCGGTGCCGGTAAGGAATAGGGAGAAAACGCCCCCGATCAGCGCCATGGGAATGACACTGGCGGCCAGCAGCGTATCGGTGAGTGACGCGAAATTGGAATAAAGCAGAATGCCGATCAGCAGGATGCTGATCGGCACAATCACCATCAGGCGCTGGATCGCGTCCTGGAATTCGCCGAACTCGCCCAGCCATTCCAACCGGTAGCCCGGCGGCAATTGAATCTGGCGGGTGATGCGCTGCTGCGCATCCAGCACCGCCCCGCCCAGGTCGCGCCCGCGCACCGAGAATTTGATCGGGATATAGCGTTCCTGGTTTTCGCGATAAATGAAGGACGCGCCGGAAACCAGAGTGACTTTGGCGACATCGGACAGGGGAATTTGCACCACCCCGCTGCCGCCGGGGTTTGGCGCGCCGATGGTGATGCGGTTGATGGCGTCGAAATTCTGCCGGAATTCCGGGGCCAGCCGCACCATGATGGGGAAATTGCGGTCGCTGTTCGGCTCATAAAGATTGCCGGCCGATTGCCCGCCAATCGCCGCTTGAACCACCGCATTGATATCGCCGGGCGCCAAGCCATAACGGGCGGCGCGCGCCCGGTCTATGTCAATCTGCACCGTGGGCTGGCCTAGGGAGTTGAACACGGCCAGGTCTGCAATCCCCGGCACCGTGGCCATCACCCCCTGAATGCGATTGGCAGTGGCCTGCAGGACATTCAAATCATTGCCGAACAGCTTGACGGAGTTTTCGCCTTTCACCCCCGAAGCGGCTTCCTCGACATTGTCCTCGATATATTGAGAGAAATTGAAATCCACGCCGGGAAACTCATTCTGCAGCCGGATGGTGAGGTCGCCGATCAGCTTGGCCTTGTCCACGCCGGACGGCCATTGATTGACCGGTTTGAGCGGGGCGAAAAACTCGGCGTTGAAGAAACCTGTGGCGTCGGTGCCGTCATCGGGGCGGCCATGTTGGGAGACCACGGTCTGCACTTCGGGATAGGCTTTGATGATCCGGCGCATGCGATTGACGTAAGCATCGCCGGCTTCCAGCGAGATGGAGGGCGGCATGGATGCGCGGATCCAC
>CAIXUE010000270.1 GCA_903922545.1 uncultured Alphaproteobacteria bacterium
GCCGGCGCCGCTGATCACCGCCGCCACGGACTGGCCGTTGGCGATGGAGCTGATCTTGACGTCGGTATTGGCGTTCAGCGTGGCCGTGCCGGGCGTGGCGCCATTCACCGCCAGGATGAAGGAGATGATGTTGCCATAGGCTTCGGCGCTGAGGTTGCCGGCATTGCCATAAGGCATGGAGGTGGAAACGAACTGGTAGAGTTCCTTGGTGGACTTGGTGGCCCAGGAGGAATTGAAAGTCGCGCCGGTCAGCGCGGGGGCGTCGCCGCTGCCCGCCAGATTGTTGGCATGGCAGCCCGAGCAGTTGGCCGCGAAATCGGCGCGGCCGGCATTGACCTGGGCCTGGCTGAACGGGCCCGGCGCGCCCTGCGCCAACGCATAAGCGCCGCCCATCGAAACAATGGCGACCGTGGTGGCCAGAAGCTTTGCCTTGCGAGACATGAAACGCATCCTTCTCAAAAACTTTCGACAGCGGTTGCGGGCCCGTTCGTGACGGCGCCCTGATAGCGACGCCCGATTACGAGGTCAGGTTATTGCCCGACAGCCAGCCCCACAGGCTGCCCAGCGGGCCCGCCTTGGTGTTGTTGACCACCACGGACACGCCGCCCGCATTGAGGGCCTTCACCTGGGCCGAGGTCAGCTTGACGGTGCCCGAAAGCTGGCCGGCGGTGCCGCCGGTCACTTTCAGTTCGCCAATCACCGGGCCGGGCACGCCCTTGGCCAGACCCAGCTTCACCTGGGCGTTGGTGGCTTCGAAATTCATGCCGGCGTAATCGCCGGTGATGGTCAGGGTGCTGCCCGACAGGGTGGCCGTGACATGGCCGCTGCCGACATTGTTCTTGACCGTGGAATTGTCGAACGCGGAAGGATCCAGCCCGGCGGCATATTGAGCATCAGCGGCGAAAACAGGCGCCGCGAACGCCATCATCAAGGCGGCGGCACAGATATAAGAATTGCGATTGCGGAACGACACTTCGGAACCCTCCCTCGCGTCCTTTTTTGCTGTAAATGCGCTATTTACAAGCCCAGGCGCGGGCTGGCGGATAGCATGTCGCTTGCTGGCGGGTCAAGGAACTGTCACGTGCAGTGATTTGAGCAGTTCGCCCACGGCTTTTCCGGAAACCGGATGGCGCCATTGCGGCGCAACATCAGCCAAAGGTTCCAGCACAAAATGGCGTTCCTGAAGACGGGGATGCGGCAGGGTCAAAGCGCCCTCATGCACCTGCCCGGCATAGTCCAGCAGATCCAGGTCCAGCACCCGCGGCGCGTTCGGAACGGAACGAGTGCGCCCGAACTGTGTTTCGACTTCATGCAAAAGTGCCATGAGAGCAAAGGGTTGGAGACGGGTATTCAGGCCCGCCACCGCATTGATGAAGGGCGGGTCGGCCGGATTGGGCCACGCCTGGCTTTCATAGAAGGGCGAAACAGCGGTGATTTCGACATCAGCGCGCCCAAGGGCCGCAAGCGCGGCCTTCAGGGTCTGGGCCGGTGTGCCCACACGGGACGGAATATTGGCGCCTAAAGCAATCAGGGCGGGCATTGAGACGAGCGGATTATTGGAGGTCATATGCTTTTTTATCCATCCGAGAAGATCGCGCTCTTTATTGACGGCGCCAATCTCTACGGTGCGGCCAAGGGCCTTCAGTTCGACATAGACTATAAGCGCCTTCTGGAACTTTTCGCGCGCAAAGGCGTGTTGGTGCGCGCTTTTTATTATACCGCCATGGCCGAGGACCAGGAATTCTCACCCTTACGCCCCTTGGTGGACTGGCTGGATTATAATGGCTTCTCGGTGGTGACCAAACCCCTGAAGGAATTCACCGACGCGCAAGGCCGCCGCCGGGTCAAAGGCAATATGGACATCGAACTGGCGATCGATGTGATGGAAATGAGCGCCTGCATCGACCATGTGGTGATCTTTTCGGGAGATGGCGATTTTCGCCGGCTGGTGGAAGCGGTGCAGCGGCGCGGCCGCCGGGTCAGCGTGGTGTCCACCATCCGCACCTCTCCGCCCATGGTGGCGGACGAACTGCGCCGCCAGGCCGACAATTTCATCGAGCTGGACGAGCTGAAATCCCAAATCGCGCGGGACGGGAGCAAGACCTCCTCGCCGCAATTTGCGCCCGTGGCCTGACATCGGTTAATCGGAGTGAGTGAAAAAGCCCGCTGCCCCGCCGCATGACTGTCCGCTTTGCCCGCGCCTGGCGGCATTCCGCGCCGACAATCGCAAAAAACATCCAGACTGGTTCAACGGTCCGGTGCCCAGCTTTGGGCCGCTGACAGCGCGGCTGTTGATCGTGGGGCTCGCGCCGGGCCTGCAGGGCGCCAACCGTACCGGCCGTCCCTTCACCGGCGATTGGGCCGGTGATCTTCTTTACGACACGCTGCTGAAACAGGGCTTGGCGCGCGGCCAGTATGAAGAACGCGCGGATGACAGTCTGGAACTTGTGGATTGCCGCATCGCCAATTCGGTGCGCTGCGTGCCGCCGCAGAACAAACCTGAGCCGTCAGAGATTAAAACCTGCCGCCAATTCCTGAAATCAGAACTGGAGACTTTGCCGAATGTGAAAGTGCTGCTGGCCCTGGGCAAGATCGCCCATGACTCGGTCTGCGATACGCTGGGCGTGCGCAAAGCCACGCACCCCTTCAAGCATGGCGTGGCGTATGACGTCGGCAAGTTTCAGCTGATTTCGAGCTATCACTGCTCACGCTACAATACGAACACCGGCGTGCTGACGACGAAAATGTTCGAGGATGTTGTGGCGAAGGCAAAAAAGGCGGCCGCGAGCGCTTAGCCTTTATCGCGCATGAGCCTGGCTTTATCCCGCTGCCAGTCGCGCTGCTTTTCCGTCTCGCGCTTGTCATGCAGCTTCTTGCCCTTGGCCACGCCCAGTTCCAGCTTCGCCCTACCCTTGGCGTTGAAATAAAGCTTGAGCGGGATCAGCGTCATGCCTTCACGCTGGATCGCGGCCGACAGTCGGTTCACCTCGCGCTTGTGCACCAGCAATTTGCGGGTGCGCTTGGGCTCATGATTGAAGCGGCTGGCCTGGGTGTATTCGGGGATATAGCAGTTGACCAGCCACAGTTCGCCATCCTTGGCATGGGCATAGCTTTCACCGATGGTGGTTTTGCCGCTGCGCAGAGATTTGACTTCCGAGCCGGTCAGCATAATGCCGGTCTCCAGCGTCTCGCCGATGGAATAGGCGTAGCGCGCCTTGCGGTTGTCGGCGATCAGCTTGCTGCCGTCGTCTTTTTTCTTCGACATCAGACCTTGAAGCCGGCGTGCTGCATTGCCTCACGCACTTTCTGCTGGCCGGCTTCGGTAAGTTCAGCCATGGGCAGGCGCACTTCGGTCGTGCAATGGCCCAGCAGCGACAGCGCATATTTGACCGGAGCGGGCGAAGGCTCACAGAACATGGCGTCATGCAGCGGCATCAACTTGTCCTGCAGCTCGCGCGCCCGGTCATAGGCGCCGCGCAGGCACGCATCCTGGAATTCGGCGCACAGCTTGGGCGCAACATTGGCGCTGACCGAAATGCAGCCATGGCCGCCATGGGCCATATATCCAAGCGCGGAATCATCATTGCCCGACAATAGCCGCCAGGATTTGCCGCAGGCACTGCGCTCGCGCGAGGGGCGCGCCATGTTGCCGGTGGCGTCCTTCACCCCGATGATATTGGGATGCTTGGCCAGGCGCGCCATGGTCTCCACCGCGATATCCACGATGGCGCGGCCGGGAATATTGTAGAGCAGCACGGGAATATCCACCGCATCCGCGATGGCCATGAAATGGCGGTACATGCCTTCCTGCGAAGGCTTGTTGTAATAGCCGGTGACATGCAGCACCGCGTCGGCGCCCACGTCTTTGGCGTGACGGGTAAGGCCGATGGCTTCATCGGTGGAATTGGAGCCGGCGCCCGCGATCACCGGCACACGGCCCGCGGTTTCCTCGACGCAGATTTTCACCACGCGCATATGTTCGTCATGGCTGAGCGTGGGCGATTCGCCGGTGGTTCCGCACGGAAA
>CAIXUE010000271.1 GCA_903922545.1 uncultured Alphaproteobacteria bacterium
CCAGCACCGAGCGGATGGTCCAGCCGCCATAAATCAGCGCCAGCACACCGCAAAGAAGAATGATTGGAAGTTCGGAATTCATGGAATGTCCCCGGTGAAATGACGAAAGGGTCGGGTAGCCGGGAGCCCGTCTTGGTGCGGGGCCGGCGGAGCCGATCCCCATGGCCGGGCGTCCCGCTTTTTCGGGCGCACCGCTTCAAGGGCGGCGGGAGATTGCCAAAAGCCCTATCGCGAGGCAACCGCGCCCGCGAAACAAAAAGTTCAATTATTACAGATATTTAGGCGCCGGGCTTGGAACTTGACGGCGCTTTAGCCGTCGAATCGGCAGGCGGCGGCGTATTGGCAGGCGCCGCCGCATTGCCGGGCCCTGCCTGATTGGGATGCAGCGAAGAGACCTGAACCGTCACGATGGCGATGGACGCCACCTTGCCCGCACCCATCACGCGTTTGGCGTCAGTCAGAAGCCGCGCCTGCAAGGCCGGCTGGTCCACATTCGTCAGGTCGCCGGCCTTGGCGACACTGGGGCCGTTCACATCGCGCACAAAAGCATCCTGGATAAAGGGCACCTTGTCGCGCACCGCCAGCGCGTTGGTTTCGCTGGTCGCGGTCAAAAGCGTGGAGATATAGGCATAGCCCGTCAGCTTGCCGTCGGGGCCGTCCATCGGCGCCATCAGATAAGGCATTTCCACATTGGTGCCCGGTGCGCCCTTGGCGGGCGCGCCGCCTTCGGCGGGCTTGGCCGCGTCGGCGGCAAAGGCCGGGACCGTCAGGGCAAGCAAAATCGCGGCTGTCAGAGCATGACGCATGGCGCCAAGGGTCTCAAACCAGGGTTAGGGAAACGTTAATCTCGAACCCCCTCTGCCTTCGCACGCCCAAGTGCGTGCTACGGCATCTACCCCTTTTAAGCGCTTCGCGCAAAAGGGGGAGTTTGACCTGAGAAGTATCAATTCTGGTCCAGGCTCAAAAAGTCCATCGCATCACCGATGGGAATGAACAAATTCAATCCGGCTGCCCCGGAACCTTCGACTTGCGACACGGTGATGCCGATCAGAGCGCCGCTTTCGTCCAGCAAGGCGCCGCCGCTGGAGCCAGGTGAAATCGATACATCGCTCTGGATAAAGCGAAAACCATCAATGGTGCGATTGGCCGAGATCACACCACTGCTGACGGAACCGGCGAATTGCGTGCCCAGGGGCGGGCCGATGGCATAGACCCGTTGTCCAGGGCTGATGGCGCCGTGCGCAATGGACAGCGGCAGTCTTTCCCGCGGATTGGTCTTCACCAGAGCGACGTCGCGAGCTTTTGCGACCCGGATAATCTGCCCAGGCGTTTCGATACCATCGGACCAGCGGATCCGGACTTCCTTCTCCTCACCCACGACATGGGCGTTGGTCAGAACATAACCATCATCGGAAAGCAGAACACCGGAGCCGGAACCAATCCCATTGACGATTGTGACCACGCCGCCAACCGCGTCTGCGATAGGACGTTTCGCCGCCTTCTGACTACCGGCCAGCGCGATCCTGCTTTGTCCCGACGTAAGGGTATCCTTTGCCAACGGCAAGCCATTCACTGCGCTGCGAAACTGCGCATTGGCCGCCAGTTCGCGCACATTGCTGGCAAAAGCGCCCGCCCTCAGCTTTGCGATGCCGTCAGCCGTGGTGCCCGGCATATCAAACGCGCCGCTGGTGGTGATATGCGCCACAACTTCTTTTCTGACCGGCGAATAAATCTGCCAGTCCACCCTCATCGAAGAATTGCCTTTGGAGTCGCCTGCCTGTCCATCATGCAGCAAACCGCCATTGCTCATGCAGGCATAAACATGCTCATCGGATATCACCGCGGCCACCTGATAATCCGCCGATGC
>CAIXUE010000272.1 GCA_903922545.1 uncultured Alphaproteobacteria bacterium
CGAACGATACAGACGAAGACCGCATCAGCATCGCGCTCAACAGCACGATCATCAATCTTCCTTAGCCGTTCTCAGCCAGTACCTTGCCAGCAAGATACAACGATCCGCAGATCAATATTCGCGGCGGCGTCTCGCGTCCATGCGCCCGCGCCCAGGCCGACAATTGCAGCATGGCGTCTTCCAGATCCTCCGCCGGCGCCGCGTCCAGGCCCGCGGCCCGCGCCGCGTCATACAATGCGCCCGCGCCCATGCTGGCGGCTTCGCCGGGAATGGAAACCGTCACCACATGCCGCGCCAGCCCGCGAAAGGCGCTGAGGAACCCCTCCGCATCCTTGGTCTTCAGCATGCCGCAGATCAGGTAAAGCGACCGCTCCACTTTTTCTTCCAGATCGGCGATGGCGCGCGACACCGCTGCCACGCAATGCGGATTGTGTCCGCCATCCAGCCAGATTTCGGCATCATCCGGCGCATCGGCCACCAGCGGCCCATGGCTGAGCCGCTGCAGCCGCGCCGGCCAATCCACGCTGCGCATACCTTTTTCAATCGCCGCGTCGCGGCCCCAATCCAGCCGCTTGCCGTCCATCACGGCATGGCGCAGGCCCGCAATGGCGACACCGGCATTTTCCACCTGATGCCGGCCGATCAGCCTCGGCAGCGGCAAATCCAGCAAACCCATTTCGTCTTCATAGACCATGCGGCCATGTTCCTGACGCGACTGGAAATCCTGGCCGAACATCAACACCGGCGCCGACAAACGATCCGCCTGGCGCAAGATGACTTCGCGGGCGACCTCGTCCTGCGGCCCGATCACCACCGGCACGCCCGGCTTGATGATGCCCGCTTTTTCCCCGGCGATGGCGGCGATGTCATTGCCCAGAAATTCCTGGTGATCCAGCCCCACCGGCTGAATGATGGTCATGGCGGGATGGGCGATCACGTTGGTCGCGTCATATCTGCCGCCCAGCCCCACTTCCAGCACCAGCGCGTCAGCGGGATGGCGCGAAAAAGCCAGAAACATGGCCGCGCCCGTGATTTCAAAAAATGTGATAGGCGCGCCGTCATTCACCCGCTCCACCTCTTCCAGGGTGGCGCAAAGTTCGCCTTCCGAAATCAGTTCGCCCGCGATGCGGATACGCTCATGAAACCGCACCAGATGCGGTGAGGTGTGCATATGCACGCGCAAGCCTTGCGCCTCCAGCATGGCGCGGCTGAAGGCGCAGGCCGAGCCCTTGCCGTTGGTGCCGGCCACATGGATCACCGGCGGCAGTTTTTTCTGCGGATTGCCCAGCGCCGCCAGCAGCCGCAAAATGCGGTCCAGCACCAGGTCTATTTTCTTGGGATGCAGCGCCAGCAGCCGCGCCAGAATGGCGTCGCTGCGCGGATAAGGGCTCATTCCGCCCCCACTTCATCCAACAAGCGCTGCGCTTCCATTGCCGTTGCTGCCCCGCGGCGGCAGCGGCCGCGATTTTGGCGCCGGCTTTTTCATCAGCATATGCGCCACGCGCGACAGGGTGGCGCGCATCTCCTGGCGCGGCACCACCATGTCCAGCATGCCATGGGCCAAAAGATATTCCGCGCGCTGAAAGCCTTCCGGCAACTTCTCGCGAACGGTTTGGGCGATCACCCGCGCCCCGGCGAAGCCGATCTGCGCCCCTGGCTCGGCGATCTGCACGTCACCCAGCATGGCGTAGGAAGCGCTGACCCCGCCATAGGTGGGATCGGTCAGCACCACAATATAGGGCAGCCCGGCTTCGCGCAGCATCTGCACCGCGATGGTGGTGCGCGGCAGCTGCATCAGCGACAGGATACTTTCCTGCATCCGCGCCCCGCCCGACGACACATAAAGAATAAAGGGCCGCTTTTCCGCAATTGCCGCTTCCACGGCGCGCACAAACCCTTCGCCCACCGCCATGCCAAGCGAACCGGCCAGAAAATCAAACGGCTGCACCGCGATAATCACCGGCAAGCCGTCAACCGTGCCGCGCGCCACGGTGAAAGCCTCGGGCCGCTGCGTCTTGGCCTTGGCCGCTTTCATTTCATCGGCGTATTTTTTCTCCGCCCGGAAATGCAGGGGATCCTGCTTCACGGTGACCGGCGGCAATTCGCTGAAGGAATGCGGATCAAAAGTA
>CAIXUE010000273.1 GCA_903922545.1 uncultured Alphaproteobacteria bacterium
GACTGCACCTTGTCGCCTTCGCGGCCGGCATAGGGGCTGTCATTGACCGAGATGGTCATGGCCAGGGTCGGCGGATCGATGGGATGGGACGGAACAGCCTCGGTCACGGTGAGGTCGCACAGCGTGTCGGCGACGGTGGCGTTCTCAAGTCCGGCGATGGCGACAAGATCGCCCGCTTCGACACGATCCACCGGCACCCGCGCCAGGCCGCGGAAAGCCAGCAGCTTGGTGACGCGGGTCTTTTCGATGACCTCGCCCTCGCGGTTCAGCGCCTTGATGTTGCGGCCCATGGTGATGACGCCGGATTCGATGCGGCCGGTCAGGATGCGGCCCAGGAAGGGATCGGCTTCCAGGGTGGTGACCAGCATCTTGAAGGGATGCTCCTCGCTGGCCAGCGCCTGCGGCTTGGGCGGCGGCACATCTTCCACGATGCGCTTGAACAGCGGCGACAGGTCCTTGCGCTCGTCTTCCAGCTCGTTCACCGCCCAGCCGTTGCGGCCCGAGGCATAGAGATGGTGGAAGTCGAGCTGGCTGTCATTGGCTTCCAGCGCCAGGAACAGGTCGAAGATGGATTCCAGCGTTTCGGCGGGCTGGGCGTCCGAACGGTCGATCTTGTTGATCACGACGATGGGTTTGAGGCCCAGTTTCAGGGCCTTGGCGAGCACGAATTTGGTTTGCGGCATCACGGATTCCGCCGCGTCCACCAGAAGCACCACACCGTCCACCATCGAAAGGATGCGCTCGACCTCGCCGCCGAAATCGGCATGTCCGGGGGTATCGACCGTGTTGATGCGCACGCCCTGCCATTCCACTGAGGTGCATTTGGCCAGGATGGTGATGCCGCGCTCGCGTTCCTGGTCGTTGGAGTCCATGGCGCGCTCGGCCATTTGCTGGTTTTCGCGCACCGAGCCCGATTGCTTCAGGAGCTGGTCCACCAGAGTGGTCTTGCCGTGATCGACATGCGCGATGATCGCGATGTTGCGAATATCCATGGGACTTGCGTGCTTTCTGTTTGAAGGGCGCTTCTTAAACAGACGGGACGCCAAAGCCAAGGAAAGCTGAGGTTGCGCCAGGGGTTTAAATATTGCCTATTTATTTCAATATGTTAATGACTGGTGTCAGCGGCTACATATCCTTTCCGTGCCCGGATTCTGAGACAATTGTGAGAAACTTTTCCGGTATAGACGCCCCAGGTTGGGCAGGAAAATGGCGGTAAGGTCCCGCAAGGATTGAGTTTTTAGCGCTGAGCCGGCGGCGCAAGGGCCCGAAATACGCGGCGAATTTTCTGAACGCTTCGCAATACACGGCTACAGTGTTGGCAGTGTCATTGTTGAAAATAACGCAATGGCAATATCAAAAAAGGTCTGCCCATGCCGATGAGCGGCTGCGCCAGACCAAAAAAGTGCAAGGCAGGAAGAGTATTATGAACATGCAAGTCCCCCCAGGCCGGGTGCAGCAGGATTCCGATCAGGACGAGCCGGGTGTTTTGGCGCGTGTGCGCCCCTATCTGCTCGGCATTGTCGGGCTCGCGATTGTGGTGGGCGGCTTCTATTATTTCACCAGCGGCGCCCCCACGGCCGGCGCCGGCGGCCGCAACCGCTTTCAGGGCGCGCCGCCCGTCAAGATCGCCGTCGCGCAGCAGCGCGAAATGGCGGTGGTGGAGCGCACCATCGGCACGGTGGTGGCCAATTCCTCGGTGTCGGTGACGGCGCGCGTGCAGGGCCAGCTCACCAAGGTCTTTTTCAAGGAAGGCCAGATGGTCAAGGAAGGGGACCTGCTGTTCCAGATCGATCCGGCACCGTTCCAGGCTGCTTATGACGCCACGCTTGCTACCTTGGCCGGCGCCAAGGGCACGGCGGAACGTTCGGCCAATCTTTTGAAGCAGAACGCCATCGCCGCCCAGGTGGATGACAACAACCAGGCCCTCTATCTGCAAGCCAAGGCCAATGCCGAAGCCGCCCGCCTCAATCTGGAATTCACCAGAATCCGCTCGCCGCTCAACGGCAAGACCGGACCCATCCTGCTGCAGCCCGGCAATCTGGTGTCGGTCAACGGCCTGACCGCGCCCCTGGTCAACATCACACAGGTCCAGCCGATCAAGGTGTCGTTCTCATTGCCCCAGGTGGACCTGCCCCGCATCCAGGCGCGCGCGCGCCGGCCGGAAGGATTGAAGGCTGTGGTCGCCCTGCATGACGCGGGCGGCGACCAGGATCTGGCGGCGCCGGTGGATTTCGTCAGCAATGCGGTCAACGCCACCAGCGGCACCATCGAACTGCGCGCCACCTTCACCAACGCCGATATGGCCCTGGTGCCGGGCCAGTTGGTGGATGTGACGGTCGAGCTTGCCAGCATTCCCAATGCCATGGTGGTGCCGCGCGAAGCGGTCAATCTGGGTCCCAGCGGCACCTATGTCTATGTGGTGGACAAGGACCAGAACGTCGCCCAGCTACGCCAAGTGAAAATTTCCTTCGATGACGGCGTCAATGACGCGATCACCGGCGATGTGCATGACGGCGATCAGGTGATCGTGGATGGCCAGTTGCGCGTCATTCCCGGTGGCAAGGTCCTGATCCCGGGCCGCAATGGCGGTGGCGCCGGCTTTGGCAATGGCCAGGGCGGCGACAATGCGGTCGCCAAGGGCGGGCGCGGTCCGCGCGGCGGCCGTGGCCGTCGCGGCGGCCAAGGCGGCCAAGGCGGCCAAGGTCAGGGCGGGCAAGGTCAGGGCGGGCAAGGCGGCGGCAACAACAAGGCGCAGAACGCAGGTTAAGTCATGAATATCTCAAAACTGTTCATTGAACGGCCGGTCATGACCACTCTGGTCATGGCGGCCTTCATCATCTTTGGCGTGTTCGGCTATCTGAGCCTGCCGGTCTCCGACCTGCCGAAGATGGACTTCCCCACCATCAACGTGGGCGCCAACCTGCCGGGTGCTGATCCGGAAACCGTCGCTTCGGCGCTTGCCGCGCCGCTGGAAAACGCTTTTTCCACCATCAACGGCATCGACTCGATGACCTCGTCGTCGCGCCAGGGCGGCACCAACATTTCCATCCAGTTCAACCTGGACCGCAACATCGACGCCGCCGCCCAGGACGTTCAGGCCGCAATCAGCGGCGCCTTGCGCGCCCTGCCGCGCAACCTGCCGGTGCCGCCG
Source organism: uncultured Alphaproteobacteria bacterium (assembly GCA_903922545.1). The sequence continues at coordinate 3,152 of CAIXUE010000273.1, forward strand.
ACCTTCCACAAAGTCAATCCGACCGACCAGCCCATCATCTTCATCGCCATGTGGTCGGATACGCTCAAGCCGCAGCAGCTGGACGAATATGCCGAGACCATGCTGGCCCGCCAGCTTTCCACCATCGAGGGCGTGGCCGAAGTGGATGTGGGCGGCGCGGCCAAATATGCCGTGCGCATTCAGGCCGATCCGTCTGCGCTGGCAGCGCGCAGCATCGGTTTTGACGTGCTGCAAAACGCCGTCACCACCGCCAATGTCAATCAGGCGACGGGCGCCCTGAACGGCAATTTCCAGTCCCAGATCATTCATGCCGACGGACAGCTCAACAACGCCTCGGAATTCTCCAGGCAGATTTTCGCCTATCGCAACGGCGCGCCGGTGCGCATCGGCGACGTCGCCACTGTGCTGGACGGATTGCAGGTTCCCAACAACCGCAGCTGGTACAAGGGCCATTCGGCCATCGTGATCGACATTCTGCGCCAGCCCGGCTCCAACACGGTGGAGACCATCCAGCGCATCCGTGCGGTGCTGCCGCAATTCGAGCAGAGCCTGCCGACCAGCGTGCAGCTCGAGGTCGCTTATGACCGCAGCGAAAACATCAAGGCGTCGATTGACGACGTTGAGGTGACCCTGCTGATCGCCGCCGGACTGGTGGTGCTGGTGATCTTCGCCTTCCTGCGCCGGGTTTCGGCCACCATCATTCCCTCGCTGGCGCTGCCCATCGCGGTGATTGGCACTTTCGCGGGCATGTCCATGTTCGGCTTCAACCTGGACAATCTGTCCCTGATGGCGCTGACGCTTTCGGTCGGCTTTGTGGTGGATGACGC
>CAIXUE010000274.1 GCA_903922545.1 uncultured Alphaproteobacteria bacterium
ACAAATTGATCTTCCAAGTCCCGGTCTGGCGGCATGACCATAGCTCTGACGATCTTTACGGCAGTTTCAAGGCTTTGACCGCATATGCGGTTCCCTGCATCCGGCAAGCTGTTGAGGATGTTGCGCAATCACCTCAACACGCATGTGCTTGCAAGAAACATTACGTGAACGACATTTGAGTTGCCGCCGCCGAAATGCTGCTTGGCTTCTCAAGGGTTTGCTCCACATCCCGAAAGTTTTTGCGTCGATGTCACAATTGGTCCCGGGCCGCGAGTGCGGTGAATGCACGCTTTGCTGCATCGTGCCGGGCATCGACAAACCCGATCTGCAAAAAGTCCCCGCTTCGGTCTGCCGCTTCTGCGCCAATGGCTGCGAGATTTACGAAACCCGTCCGGATGTCTGCCGTGAATATTATTGCGGCTGGCGCAAGCTGCCCATGCTTCCCGATGACTGGCGTCCCGACAAATTCGGCGTCTTCGCCGAAATCATACCCGATGTGCCGCCGCATTTTGCCGCCCGCTTCGGCATCGTCCTGATCCTGACGGGCAATCCGCTCAAGACCCTGCGCCAGCACGAACTGATCGATTTTATCACCCGCCATATCGCCAACAATTTTCCCCTGTTCCTGGGCTTGCCCGGTCTCAAAGGCCAGCAATGCGCCCATCTGCCGCTCAACACGCGCGAGATTTTCGACGCTTCGCGCCGCTCGCGTTCCGACACCCGCCTGGCGCTGGAAAAAGTCCTCAAGCGCCTTGTCGCGCATGATTTCATTCCGCAGGTGCTGGAATTTTCGGGCAATGATGTGAGCACGTGAAAAGCCCGCGTCCTCGGGAGAAAACGCGGGCTTTTCTTTTATAGCCTGGCGCCCGGTGGGGAGGGGCATACCAACAAGCGTCACGCCATGACCACACACTAGACAGGCGATGCTGAACCGGTTCTGGATGCGCCATTCATGCTGGGTTCATCGGAAAAAGGCTAAAAACGGCCATGCGCCCGGGCTTTTCCCTGATCGTTGCAGCCCTGCTCGGCAGCCTTGCGGCCGTGCCGCTCTTCTTTGCGCCCGCGCCGGCCCAGGCCCAGCCGCGCTATGTTCCCGGTGTGATGCCGCTGGACCGTATGCTGCCCGGCATCCGCCGCGCCTATCCCGGCGAATTTTATGACGCCGATGGGCCGACCCCCGGTCCCGATGGCGACATGCATTATCACCTCAAATGGATGACGCCCGACGGGCGCATCGAATGGCTGGATACCAACGCCCGCACGGGACGGGTGATGGGCGCAGCCCCTGGCCGCGATACGTTTGACGGGCCTGGTCCGGGACGCCGCTTTGTTCCGGCGCCGTCCCACCTCATGGGCGCGGGACCCATGGGCCCCGAGCGTATGGGCCCCGATCGTATGGGGTCCGGTATGGAAGACCGCCGTGAACGCGGCGGAGACGGAGGAGCATTTCGCGGCGGCGGTCGTGGCGGCTATGGTGGCGGCCGTGACCGGCGCGGACGTTAGAGGATTTTTCGATCATGCGCATTTTGCTGGTGGAAGATGACAAGGACCTGCAGCGCCTTTTGAAAAAGGCGCTCGGCGATACAGGCTATGTGGTGGATACCGCTTCGGATGGCGAGGAAGGCCATTTCCTGGGCGACACCGAACCCTATGACGCGGTGGTGCTGGATCTGGGCCTGCCCAAGATGGACGGCGTGCGCGTGCTGGAAAAATGGCGCAAGTCGGGCCGCAAGATGCCGGTGCTGATCCTCACGGCCCGCGACCGCTGGAGCGACAAGGTGGCGGGCTTTGACGCCGGCGCCGATGATTATCTCGCCAAACCTTTTTACACCGAAGAATTGCTGGCGCGCCTGCGCGCGCTTCTGCGCCGCGCCGCCGGCTTCGCCACCGCCGATATCGAGATCGGCCCCTTGCGTATCGACACCCGCGCCAGCCGCGTGACGCTGGACGGCAACCCGGTGAAGCTCACCAGCCTGGAATATCGCCTGCTCGCCTATCTGGCGCATCATCGCGGCAAGGTGGTGTCGCGCACCGAACTGGTGGAGCATCTGTACGATCAGGATTTCGACCGCGACTCCAACACCATCGAAGTGTTTGTGGGCCGCCTGCGCAAGAAACTGGATGCCGGCCTGATCCAGACCGTGCGCGGGCTGGGCTACAGCCTTGAAGATCCCGCCCTTGGCCGCAAATCACTTTCGGCTTGAAACCCTCACCCTGAATTCGCTCGCCGCCCGCCTGATCGCGGCGGCGGCGATCTGGACCATGCTGGCGCTGGCGGTGGGGGGCGTGTTCCTCTCCAACGCCTTTCGCAGCACGGTGCTGGAGAATTTCGACGCGACCTTGCGCACCGACATGGACGGGCTGGTGGCGGCGGCCGAGCCGGATGAAAATGGCGGCGTGGTGCTGCAGGACCGTTTCATCAACCGCCGCTTCGACCGCGTCTATTCGGGCCTTTATTACCAGATCAAACCGGCCTTGGCCAGTCAGGCCGGCGGGCAGATTTCCCGCTCCCTGTTCGATCACAACCTCACGCCCGCCGGCGAAATCAAAAAAGGTCCTCTCACTTACGCCTATGCCGATGGGCCGGAAAATCAGCGCCTGCGCGTGATCGAACAGCGCGTGGAGTTTCCCATCGCCTCCACGCCCGACCAGAACGACACCCGCGTCTATAATTTCCTGGTGGCCGGTGATCTTGCGGCGGTGGATGCGGAATCGCGCGCCTTCAACGGCACGCTGATCTGGTCCTTCATTGCCTTGGGGGTTGGCCTTGTGGTGGCGATCCTGTTGCAGGTCCGCATCGGTCTTCTGCCCTTGCGCAAACTGAAAGATGCGTTGCACCGTATCCGTGACGGCAAGTCCCAGCGGCTGGAAGGGGTCTGGCCCGCCGAAGTCGCGCCGCTGGCCGGCGAACTCAATTCTCTCATCGAACATTCCACCGAGATTGTGGCGCGCGCCCGAACCCATGTTTCCAATCTCGCCCATTTTCTCAAAACTCCGCTCAGCGTGCTGGCCAGTGAAGCTGAAGCCGAACCGGGTCCGCTTGCTGACCAAGTGAAAAAACAGATCGAAGTGATGCGCCGTCAGGTGGATCATTATCTCACCCGCGCCCGGGCGGCGGGCAGCGTGAATGTGCTGGGCAACCGCACACCGGTGGCGCCGGTGCTGGAAGACATGGCGCGGCTTTTGACGCGCATTCATGCCGCCCGCGATATCGTGATCGATGCCGATGCGCCGGCCGGTCTCAGCTTTCGCGGCGAACGCCAGGATCTGGAAGAGATGGCAGGCAACCTGATGGACAATGCCTGCAAATGGGCCCGCCACCGCGTGCGGGTGCGCGTGACAGGCGAGGGCGCCCGCCTGGTTTTGACGGTGGAAGATGACGGCCCGGGCCTCTCCCCGGACGAGCGCAAGCGGGTAGGCGAGCGGGGAGAAAGACTGGACGAATCCGTACCCGGTTCCGGCCTGGGCCTGGCCATTGTCCGGGATATTTCCAAGCTTTACGGGGGATTTTTCGCCCTGGATGCCTCGGAGCTGGGGGGGCTCAAGACCATTCTGACCCTGCCTGCCCTGCCGGGTTCCTAAAGAGGCCATTAAGGATAGGCCGGATAATGTAGGCGCAAGAAGCGGTTAGCAGGCGTCTATGCTCTCTGAAGACAAAACCGGTCTGCTCAAAAGTTTTTTGGGCAGCCTCACGGGCGACATCGCAGCGCGTCTTGCGGGCGCGGTGGAAGTTGATCGCGCACAGGGCGGCAACAAACTGCCGCATGCCACGATCCTGGAAGGTCTTCGCCCGGCGCTGCGCGATCTTCACATCCCGCGCATGCCCACACCGCTGCGCCTGTTCTGCCGTCCCTTTGAAGACATTCTCAGCTCCGCGCCGCGCAAGGCCAAGCAGAAAGCCTCCATCGCGCGCACCAGCCTGCTGCCGGTGTGGACCTGGCTGGGCCGTGATCTTCTGCCGGCGCAAACCGAAAGCTATGTCGCCGAAACCAAAAATCTGATCGTCGAAGGCAAATATTCCGAAGCGACGCGCCGCGCCGAAACTTTCTGGACGGAAGCAGGCAACGCGCTTGCCGCCGCACTTGCGACGCCCGCCGCGCAAGCGGCGTTGACCGATCCCTTGATCCTGGCCGATGCGCGGGAAATGGCGCTGCTGCTGCCCGCCGGCCGCGACATGCTTATGATCCAGGAAATCCTGCCGCGCCGCGCGCCGCAATTCACCGAAGAACTGGTCTGGCAGGTCCGCACCGTTTACGACGAATTGATCGCGCGCGCGCCCGATGTGGCGTCCTTTGTCGCCGTGGTGGCGATGAACAGGCTGGCCCATCCCTGGGAAGCCCTGCGCCTTCCCATGCTGATCTGCCGCCAGAGCAACGACACGCTGATTTCCCAGACCGATATGGGCCTGGTGGGCGAAATTCTCTTCTCGCGCATGGAAAATTTGCGCGACGCCGTGCTTGTCACCCGCCATCCCTTTTTCGATCCGCCGGTCCTGCTCGATCAGGTTTCCTGCTTCGCCATGATGTCCAGCGGACTGACCAAGGAAATCGAACTGAAGCGCGATGGCGAATGGGGTCCGCGCCTGCTCAAGGACCGCGCCCAGGTCGGCGGCGTAATGGACGGTTTCATGGACCGCGCTTTGCGCGAAATATCCGCCGCTTTGCCCTTGCAAAAAGGCACCGGCGCCACGGCTGATTTCTCCCGCGCCATGAACGGCGAAAAGCGCGATCTGGCGCTGCGTTACGCCAAACTGGTGGTGGGCAGCCGCAATTTCGCCGCCGCCGCCTCTTTCGGCGCCAAACAGAAAACCGTCGCCGAGGAAATCGGCGTTTATCTGCGCCGCTATGTCGAAGATGCGGTGAAGGAACTGAAGGGAACCGATGCGGAGCGCAAGGCGGTGGCCGAAATCCAGCTCCAGCTTTGCGTCGAACTGACTGCCCTGTTCTTCAGCGAGAAAGAAGCTGAGCTGCTCCAGCGAAGAGGCAAAGCTGCTCAAGCGGCCGCTTAATATCTTCAGTTCCAAGATGAATGCAGGCTGAACAAGGCCTGTCCGCTTGCAAAACTTTAAAAACTTTCATGCTTCCGGTTCCGATTGAAGGCCGCCATTATGCGCCTATCTGGAAGGGTGATCCTGTGAGGCGATATCCAATGTTGAAAACATCCCTGTTAACCGCGGCCGCGCTGGCGCTGCTCAGCTCCGCCGCTTTCGCGCAAGACACCGCGCCCAATGGTCCGCCGGCGCAATTGTCCGGCCGCGCCTATGCGGATGACCGCGATGCGCCGCCGCCCGCCGATGACCGCGATGCGGCCCCGCCTGATGACCGCGATGCGGCCCCGACCGCAGCCCAGCAACAGGCCGAAGCCAAGCGCGATGTTTTCTGCCGCCGCGATGCCGCGGCCCGCACCGGCTATGTCACGCCCGGCCAGGCCGCCAGCCGTGAACAGACCAATGGTTCCGTCGGCGGCGCCGTCACCGGCGCGGCCCTTGGCGCCATCATCGGCAGCGCCAGCCATGCGGCAGGCGCCGGCGCCCTGATCGGCGCGGGCGCTGGCCTGATCGCCGGCACCGCCATCGGCTCCGACAATGCCAAGGCAGCGGCCAGCGATGTCCAGCGCGCCTATGCCGACGCCTATGACGCCTGCATGAGCGACGCCGATGACCGCGGCCCGCCGCCGCCCCGTGGCGGCTATGCCTATGGTCCGCCGCCTCCGGGCTATTACGGGCCGTATGGCTATCCGTCCCCCTACTATTATCCGCCTTATTATTATGGCCCGAGCGTCGTGTTCGGTTTCCATGGCGGATATGGCGGCTATCGCGGCGGCTTCCGTCACCGCTAACGCGGCCCCCCGCTTTGATTAAAAACGGCCGGGCTGTAAGGTAAGGCCGTTTTAATTTCAGGCCTCACGCATGCCGCCACACGCCAATCCCGCCAAGCTCAATCCGCTGCAGCTTCGCACCCTGACCCTCTTGCAGGCGATTGCCCGGATTCCGGAAGCCGCCACCCAGGAAGCCGATGGCCATGTCGCCATCACCCAGTTTCCCCACGCCCATGGCGATCATTTTCATCTGGGTGACGCCACCGTCGCCAGTGCCGACGCCACCGGTCTTGAGAATGAAGCGGTGTGGAACGCGCTCAGCCGCAAAGGCATGATCCGCGCGGAATATCCCCACCGCATCGCGCTCACGCCCCAGGGCGCCTCTTACGACACCGGCCTGGCCGGCCAGATTTTGCGCCGTGGCGGGCATCACTGAATGACGCCCAAGAAACGCCGCCGCCTGATGTTCGCCGCCGCGCTTGTCGCGGCTGGCGCCGTCCTGGCCGGCGCGATCGTTTATGAGCTGGGACAGAACACCGAGTATTTCCGCAGCCCCGCCGACATCGTGGCCAACCGTGTTGAGCCGGGCGTCGCTTTCCATCTGGGCGGTCTGGTGCAGCAGAAAAGCGTCAAACACGGCGCCGGCGCCGATGTGATGTTCGCCGTCACCGACGGCAAGGACACCGTGCCGGTGGAATATCATGGCGTGCTGCCGGCCCTGTTCCGCGAAGGCCAGGGCGTGGTCGCGCTGGGCGCGATGAATGGCACCGGCACTTTTGTGGCCAGCGAAGTGTTGGCCAAGCATGATGAGAAATACATGCCGCCCGAAGTTGTCGATGCGCTGAAGAAAAGCGGCCATTGGCAGGAAGGCGGCACATGATCGGGGAACTCGGCCAGCTTGCGCTCTGTTTCGCGCTGGCGCTGTCGCTGGTAATGGCGGTTGCCGGTCTTGCCGGTTCGGGCGCCGACAATGCGCGCGGTGGCGCGGCGCTGGCGCGCGGCATCGCGCATGGTGCCACCATGGGCATGCTGGTGTTTGTGGTGATGGCGTTCGGCACGCTCACTTACGCCTTCGTCACGTCCGATTTTTCCATCGCCGATGTCGCCAACAATTCCCACACGCTCAAACCGCTGATCTACAAAATCAGCGGCGTGTGGGGAAACCATGAAGGCTCCATGCTTTTGTGGGTGCTGGTGCTGTCGCTTTATGCCGGCCTGGTCAGCGCGCTTGGGCGCGGCGGCGAACGGCTCACCTCGGCGGCGCTGGGCGTGCAGGGTCTTTTGGCCGCGGCCTTCCTGCTCTTTATATTGTTCACCTCCAATCCGTTCCTGCGCCTGGACCCCGCGCCATTTGAAGGCGCCGGCCTCAATCCTTTGCTGCAGGATCCTGGCCTCGCCATCCATCCGCCCATGCTTTACGCGGGCTATGTCGGGCTCTCCGCGTCTTTCTCCTATGCCGCCGCCGCGCTTATTGTCGGCGAAGAAGGCTGGGCCCGCGCCGCGCGGCCTTTCATGCTGATTGCCTGGATGGCGCTGACCTGCGGCATCGCACTGGGAAGCTGGTGGGCCTATTACGAATTGGGCTGGGGCGGTTTCTGGTTCTGGGACCCGGTGGAAAACGCGTCCCTGATGCCCTGGCTGGTGGCCACCGCACTGCTGCACTCCGCGCTCGCCACCGAAAAAAGCGGCGCCTTCCGCACCTGGACTTTGCTGCTGGCCATCGGCGGCTTTTCCATGAGCCTGATCGGCACGTTCCTGGTGCGCTCGGGCGTTCTGTCTTCGGTGCATGCGTTCGCCGCCGATCCCACGCGCGGCTTTTTCATCATGGTGCTTTTGGTCTGCGCCATCGGTGGGGCGCTCGGTCTTTTCGCCTGGCGCGCGCCCACGCTTAAAGGCGGCGCGGCGTTCGACACCGTCAGCCGCGAAACCATGCTGCTGCTGAACAATGTCTTTCTGGTCGCGGCCTGTGCCGCGGTCTTTGTCGGCACGATCTATCCTCTGGCGCTCGATGCCCTGAACGGCACCAAGCTTTCCGTCGGCCCGCCTTATTACGCCGCCACCTTCGCGCCGATCTTTTTCGCGCTGCTGCTGCTGGTGCCGCTGGGGCCCCGGCTGGGCTGGCGGCGCGGCGATCTGAAAGCGGCTTTGCATACGCTCGCGCCCGCGCTGGGCATGGCCGCTTTGGCGGCGGTGCTGGTGCTGCTGGTCGCATCGCCCCGCTTTCTCACCGGCGCCTGCGCTTTTGCGGTGGCGGGCTGGCTGATCGGCGCCAGCATTCTGGATTTCTTCAAGCGCAAGGGCGCGCGCGCCGGCGCTTTTGCCGCCGCCCTGGCCCATGCGGGCCTCGGCGTCACACTGATGGGCGTCACCGGCACCACGCTGTGGCGCAGTGAAGCTTTGGCGGTGATGGGTCCGGGCGAAGTCATGAAAGTCGGGCCTTACACACTGCGCTTTGACGGCATTACGAAAGAGCAGGGTCCCAACTACACCGCCAGCCGCGCCCATATCGCGCTGATGAATGGCGACAAGGTCCAAACCATGATGACGCCGGAACAGCGCATCTATCCCGCCGAAGGCCAGGACATGGCCAACACCGCCATCCGCACCACCGGCGTTCAGGATCTTTACCTGGCGCTGGGCGATGATCGCGGCAATGGCCGCTGGACCCTGCGCGCCTATGTCAGCCCGCTGGCGCCTTTCATCTGGCTTGGCGCGCTGGTGATGGCGTTGGGCGGCCTGCTCAGTCTGGTAGGCCGCTTGCGCGCCCGCGCGAACGCGCCTGCGCCGGCCGTGGCGCCACAGCCTGCCGAATGAAGAAATTTTTTTTCTTGTTGTTGCTGCTTGCTTCGCCCCTGTTGGTATCGCAAGCGATGGCCGCGCAAGCGCCCGACACCTTTTCCAATCCGGCGATGGAAGAACGCGCCCGCAATCTTCAGCGCCAGCTGCGCTGCCTGATCTGCCAAGGCGAAAGCATTGACGAAAGCCAGTCCAGCTTCGCCGCCGATATGCGCCATCTGGTGCATCAGCAAATGGCGGCGGGCCAATCCGACCAGGAAATCGAACAGTTCCTCACCGCCCGCTATGGGAACTTCATCTTGATGAAACCACCTTTCGAGATGGATACGGTTTTTCTCTGGGCCGCGCCCTTTTTGGTCTTGATCCTGGCGGGCGGCGTGGCCACTTTTGTGATAAGCAAGGCCCGCAAGGCCGCGGCGGACGCCCCGCCG
>CAIXUE010000275.1 GCA_903922545.1 uncultured Alphaproteobacteria bacterium
GGTTTTCTTGCCGTCTTCCGAGACATTCTGCACGATCATATCGACATTGACGCCGGCATCGGCCAGGGGTCCGAAAATCGCCGAGGCGATGCCGGGCCGGTCAGGCACCTTGTGCAGGGTGATCTTGGCTTCATCGCGGCTATAGGCGATGCCGGTGACTGGTTTTTTTTCCACGATGTCTTCCTCGTCGCAAAGCAAAGTCCCGCCCACATCGGGCGTGAAAGTCGAAAGCACGCGGGTCGGCACCCGGTGCAGCATGGCGATTTCCACCGATCTTGTCTGCAAGACCTTGGCGCCCAGCGACGCCATTTCCAGCATTTCCTCAAAGGCGATTTTTTCCAGCCGCCGGGCGCGCGGCACGATGCGCGGGTCGGTGGTGTAAACGCCATCCACGTCGGTATAAATATCGCAGCGGTCAGCCTGGATGCCGGCCGCCACCGCCACAGCGCTGGTGTCGGAACCGCCGCGGCCCAAAGTGGCGATGCGCTTGCCCGCCGCCACACCCTGGAAACCGGCCACCACAGCCACCTCGCCCGCCTCGATGGCGCGTTTCATTTCGCTGGCCGGCACGCCCTCGATGCGCGCGGCACCATGCACGGAAGACGTTTCAATCGGCACCTGCCAGCCCAGCCAGGAACGCGCCTTCACGCCCATGGCGTTGAGGGTGATGGCCAGAAGGCCGCTGGTCACCTGTTCGCCGGCAGCGACGACGACGTCGTATTCGCGCTGATCGGGAATGGCCGCCAGCACCTTGCCGCCCCGGCCCTCGACCGGCGGCTTGGCCGCTTCATTGGTCCAGGCCACCAGCTTGTTGGTTTCACCGGCCATGGCGCTGACCACCACGGCGACCTTATTGCCGCGCTCCACCTCACGCTTCACCAGGGAAGCGACGTGACGGATACGGTCCAGGTCGGCCACCGAGGTGCCGCCGAACTTCATGGTGATGGTGGCCATATTTGCCCCAAGCTTTGCGGCGGCCTACATAAACGGGGCCGATCTTCTACTCAACCCTGGCCGCTCAACCCTGAAAAATGACCACCGAGACCGTCCTGAACGAGAGCAGCATCGATCCGGGCGAAGTGGCCAAATTCTCGGCCATGGCCGCGGAATGGTGGGATCCGGCTGGTAAATTCGCCCCCCTGCACAAATTCAATCCCGTCCGGCTGGAGTTCATCCGGGCTGAGGCCTGCGGCCATTTCGGCCGGGACGCCAGAAGTCTCAGGCCATTTGAGGGGCTTTCACTGCTGGATATCGGCTGTGGCGGCGGGCTGCTGTCAGAGCCGATGGCCCGGCTGGGCTTTACCGTCACCGGGGCCGATGCCTCCGAAAAGAATATCGGCACCGCCCGCGCCCATGCCGCCCAAAGCGGGGTGATGGTGAATTACCGCGCCGCCAGCGCCGAGCGGTTGGTGGAAGAAAGCCTGAGTTTCGATGTGGTTTTGAACATGGAAGTGGTCGAGCATGTCGCCGATGTGGGGGCCTATCTGGGCGCATGTGCCAGGCTGGTGAAGCCGGGCGGGATCAGCGTGGTGGCCACCATGAACAAGACGCTCAAATCGCTGGCCCTGGCCAAGATCGGCGCCGAATATGTGCTGGGCTGGCTGCCGCGCGGCACCCATGACTGGAACCGCTTTATTCCGCCCACAGAACTTCGCGCGAAACTAGAAGAAGCGGGTTTAAGCGCCTTGAAAATGCAAGGTGTTTCGTTTGATCCGTTGAACTGGGACTGGAAGTTATCGTCCAATGTGGACGTGAACTACATGGTCGTTGCCGCGAAGGCCTAACGCAGGATTTCGATCAGCAGGACCCAGGCGTTGATGATGCCGCCAGCCAGCGCCATCACGACACCCGGCACCAGCCAGTAAAGACCGCCATCGCGTTGCGCCAGCAGCGACACCCCCGCCGCCATGATCGGCAGCGAGGCCGACCAATTGAACAGCCGGCGCAGCCAGCGCCATTCTTTGGGGTGACGGTTGTTGCGGACGCGATAAAGAATCAGGGCAGTCAAGATCCAGGTCAGCAGACCCACGCCCACGCACTCGATGCCGAAGACCCAGCCAGGCTGACCCGGCACCAGGCCCAAGGTGGAAAGCAGCAGCACCCCCGTCAGAAGCGCAATGGTTTCCGCGGCCCGGCCGGACAAAAGCCGCGACGCCACGATCCTTTGAAGATTGATGGAGATGGCGACGATTACCAGCCCGGTCAGAGCGGCGGCGGCACCCGCCTCGGCGACAAAGAAATTAGCCCAGGCGGAAGGATCGAAAGCGGCGTTCATGCCGCTTTATGACATGGCCAAGATAAAAGATGGATTCCCTTCCCTCGCCGCTGGACACGGCTCGCCGGGGATGAAATCGCGCTTAACGCGATTTCAATTCGCGCCATCGAGATCCGGCGGCAGGGGCGCGACATCCACACCCTCGGCTTCCAGGGCCTTGGCTTCATCGGCGGTGGTCTCGCCATAGATATGGCGGTCGAAGGTTTCGCCGTAGTGAATCTTGCGCGCTTCTTCCGCGAAATTGGGGCCGACATATTCGGCATTGTCCTGAACATATTTGCGCAGGCCCGTCATGAACTGGCGCATCGCACCCGGTTCCTGTTTTTTGTCACTGCTTCGGCTGGTGGCCAGCGCAGGCGCCATGATGGCTTTTTCCACGCGGCGCGAATTGCAGGTCGGACAGCACAGCGAGCCGTCACCCGACTGAACGTCGTACGACCCGCTATCCCGGAACCAGCCCTCGAATTCGTGGCCGTTCTTGCAGCGCAAGCTATAGACAATCACTTCGACAGCACTCCAACGGCCTGCCCCCAGGCCGAACGTGGGTATTAGGCCGTGTCTGTCTTTTTTTGCAAGAGGTCGGCGCCGGAGCTCAGCTTAACTTAAATTCCCGGTCATGTTTCAGGCTGGGGAGTTTTTCTCGCGCTTCGGTTGCAAGCCGCTGATCAATATCCGCGAAGATCACGCCAGGTTCGGTTCCCGCTTCGGCCAGCACAGTTCCCCAGGGATCGACGATCAGGCTGTGGCCATAGGTTTTGCGGCCATTCTGGTGCGTTCCGCCCTGGGCCGGCGCAATCACGAAGGCGCCATTCTCGATGGCGCGAGCGCGCAACAGCACATGCCAATGCGCTTCGCCGGTGGGGACCGTGAAGGCAGACGGCACGGTGAAAGCGAAGGCGCCTTTTTTGGAAAGTTCCCGGTAAAGGCGGGCGAAGCGTATGTCGTAACAGATGGAAAGACCCAGCTTGCCCCATTCGGTATCGGCCAGCACCGCTTCCTCGCCGCCCGCCACCGTGTCTGATTCGCGATAACTCTCGCCGGTTTTCAGATCGACGTCGAAAAGATGAATTTTGCTGTAGCGGGCGCGGATACTTCCATCCGGCCCGATCAGAAAAGAGCGGTTGGCGGTTTTGCCGCCCGGCACCTTGATCGCCAGCGAGCCGATCAGAAGCCAGACGCCAAGTTCGCGCGCCTGGGCGGTGAAAGCAGGCAGCGCCGGATCATGGGCTTCATCAAACGAGCTGGCCAGCTTGGCGCCGCCATCGGCGGCCATCAAGGCGGTGTTCTCGGGTGTGGCAATGAACTTGGCGCCGCCGCTCGCCGCTTCGGCGATCAGGCGCGAGGCATCGCGAATATTTTCGCCAACATCTTCACCGGAGCGCAACTGAACGCAGGCGGCTTTGAAACTCATGAATTCAAAAGGGGGTCGAGCTTGCCTTCACGTTCCAGGGCATTCAGCTCATCAAAACCGCCGACATGGGTGTCGCCGATGAAAATCTGCGGCACGGTGCGCGCGCCGCCGGACTTGGCCAGCATTTCCTCGCGCGCTTTGGTGTCCATCATCACGTCCACGTCTTCGTACGGCACGCCCTTTTTGGTCAGCAGCGACTTGGCGCGGGCGCAGTAGGGGCACATGGGGGTGGAATAGACTGTGACCGGCTTCATGGCTCTCACTCTACAACGATTCCTATATAGGCACTTCCGTGGCGCGGACAACGCGGGCTAAGGCCAAAATCCGCACTTTGGCCGCGCCCGCCCGCTTTAGCGCCCGGCAGGCGGCCTCGGCGGTCGCCCCGGTGGTGACCACATCGTCCACCAACAGAATGTTGCGCCCGGCCACGCGGGCTTTTTCCCGCACCTGGAACGCACCCAGCACATTGCGGCGCCGGCCCCGGGCGGAGGTCATTTCGCCCTGGCTGCGGGTGGCGCGGCTGCGGACAAGAACGCCGGTATCCAGTTCCAGCCCGGTTCTGCGGGAAAGCGCCCTGCCCAACTCCGCAGCCTGATTATACCGCCGACGCCAGAGACGGGAGGGATGCAGCGGCACGGGGACAATGAGATCGCTGGCAGCGATCAGGCCGCTTCCCGCCCGCTCCAGCCACAGCGCAAAGCCCGGCACCAGATCGAGCCGGTCGGCATGCTTCAGCGCCAGGATGGGACCGCGGCTGACATCGTCATAGCGCAGGATGGCACGGGCGGTATCGAACGACGGCGGATGCGCCAGACAGACGGCGCAGAGGGCATCGTCCAGCGGCACATCAAATGGAATGCCGCAACGAGCGCATCCGGGGCCATCCAGGAACTGGATCTTGCTCCAGCAGGCTGCGCAAAAGCCCTGACTGGCCGCCGGCTCGCGGCAGGCGATACAGAGCGGTGGAAAAAGCAGATCCAGAACTGTTTTCCAGGCGTGCCGCATGGCTGTAGTCTAGCGCCAATGAACCAGACCCGCCCGCCCCTTTTTGATTTTCACACAGCGCAATTGCGGCGCATACGGGCAGCAGCCTTGTCCGGCGACAGGTTCCTGGAGGCGTCGGCGGCCGAAAGGCTGGACGACCGGCTGGCGGCGGTGACCCGCAAGTTTTCGCGCGGGCTGGTAATCGGCGGCACGGTACCGGAAAGCCTGCGCGGTTTTGCGGCGGAATGGGTGCAAGGCGAATTTGATGGCCATGAAATTCTGAACGCGGAGCCGGGATCGTTAGACTTGGCGGTCAGTATTTTTTCGCTGCAGGCGATAAACGACCTGCCCGGCGCGCTGGTACAAATCAGGCGTGCTTTAAAGCCCGATGGCTTGTTTCTGGGGGCGCTATTCGGCGGCATGACCCTGGCGGAATTGCGCGACAGTTTTGCCTTTGCCGAGATTCAAACACTGGGCGGAATCAGCCCCCGTGTTTCGCCTTTCGCCGATGTGCGCGATCTGGGCGGTTTGTTGCAGCGGGGCGGTTTTGCCCTGCCCGTCGCCGATGTGGAACGCATGAAAGTGCGCTATGGCGATTTTTCCGGACTGGCGCGTGACCTGCGCGCCCATGGTTTGACCAATGCGCTAAGCGAAAGACAAAAGCACTTCCTGCGCCGGCAAACGCTGGCGGCGCTGCTGGCGCATTACCGGGCCCATCATGCTTCAGAGGGGAAACTCAACGCCACGTTTGAGATTGTTTATCTCACCGGCTGGAGCCCGCATGAAAGCCAGCAACAGCCGCTGAAGCCCGGAAGCGCCAAAAACCGCTTGGCCGACGCCTTGGGCACGGCCGAACACAAGATCACTTCAGGCCGGGAATAACCTGGCCGAGCATGGTGTTGACCTTGGTGCCCATGGTGGTGAGGGCGGTAATCACCACAAAGGCGATCAACGCGGCGCACATGGTGTATTCGATCGCCGTGGCGCCGCTGGTGTCAGCGGTGAATTTTCTCACAAGAGATCGCGTAGCATGGGAATAAGCGGCAAGTCGGCCGCGGGCATGGGATAAAGGCCTGCGTCCTGGTGCAGATCCCGGGGCCGCACCCATTTCAAAGCCACATGCGTCAGGGGTTCGGGATTGCCGTCCCATCGGCGGCAAATATAAAGCGGCATCAAAAGGTGAAACGCGCCATAGGTATGCGAAGCAAAGGTGAACGGCGCGAGACAGGGCTCCTTCACCGTCACGTTCAATTCCTCCCGAAGCTCGCGTATCAGCGCCGCTTCCGGAGTTTCCCCCGTCTCGATCTTTCCGCCCGGAAATTCCCATAACCCTGCCATACTCTTACCCTGGGGGCGTTGCGCGATAAGCACGCGTCCGTCAGGGTCCACCAACGCTGCGGCCACGACCAGCAAAATGTCATGTGCCTTTGTTGTGTTCATGGTGGAACAATCCTGGCTAAGGCTGGATTAAGGTTCATGGTAAACCCGTATTAACATCCACGGAAAAAGGAGACAAAAATGACGACATTTGGAACGGCAGTGTGGCGCGGCGGCCTGAAAGACGGCAAGGGCGAGATTTCCACCAAAAGCGGTGCACTCAAGGACCTGCCTTACGGTTTTGCGGCGCGCTTTGAAGGCAAGCCCGGCAGCAACCCGGAAGAATTGATCGGCGCGGCGCACGCAGCCTGTTTCGCCATGGCGATGTCGGCGGGACTGGGCGATGCCGGCTTTACCGCGACCCAGATCGACGCCAAATCGGATGTGACGCTGGAAAAAGTGCCGGACGGTTTTGCCATCACCAAAATTCACCTGACGCTGAAGGCGCAAATTCCGGGCATCGACAACGCCAAATTCCAGGAAATCGCCACGGCGACCAAATCGGGCTGCCCGGTGTCGAAAGTGCTGCAGGGTGCGGAGATCAGTCTGGAAGCGAGCCTGGGCTGAAACAGGCTCGAAAAGGCGCGAGGAATTTTGCGGCGTGAGCAGGAGCGTCGCGCGGAGCGTGCGAATAGCACGTGAGCACGCGCGACGAACTCACGACGCAAAAGAACCGCGCCGTTAACTTCTATACGAACCGTTGATGTCGATATAGCCGTGGGTAAGATCGCACGTCCAAACACGTGCGGTCCCCTTACCCAATCCCAGATCAACGGTGATTTCGACATCGCGGCCGGAAACAGCCTTGGTGGCGATTTTCTCGTCATATTTGGCGGCGCGCTGGCCCTTTTCGGCCACGACATGATTGCCGAACAATATTTTGAGCTTGTCGCGGTCCGCCGCCTCGCCCGCCTTGCCCACCGCCATCACAATGCGCCCCCAATTGGCGTCATTGCCGGCGATGGCGGTTTTGACCAGCGGCGAATTGGCGATGGAAAGCGCCACGCGCTTGGCGGCGTCGTTCGATTCCGCGCCATTCACATCAACGCGGATCAGTTTCTGGGCGCCTTCGCCGTCCTTGACCACCGCCAGCGCAAGATCGAGCAGCAGCTTGTCCAGCACGCGGCGAAATTCGGTGAGCTTCTTGTCCGAAGCCTTCTGAATGGCGGCATGTTTTGCGCCCTTGCCGGTGGCAAACATGATCAGCGTGTCGCTGGTGGAGGTATCGGAATCCACCGTGATGGCGTTGAAAGACGGTTTGACGCCCGCGGAAAGACATTCCTGCAGCACGGCGGCGGGCAGCGTGGCGTCGGTGAAGACAAAAGAAAGCATGGTCGCCATGTCGGGTGCGATCATGCCCGAACCTTTGGCAATGCCGTTGATGGTCACCTTGTGGCCGTCGATCATGGCGCTGGCGGTCAAAAGCTTGGGAAACGTATCGGTGGTCATGATCGCTTCGGCGGCGGCGCGCCAGCTTCCCGCTGCGGTCTGTTCCACCAGTTGCGACAAGACCGAAGTAATCTTCTTGGTAGGCAGCGGCTCGCCGATCACCCCGGTCGAAGCCATGAAAACTTCCTGCGGCCGGCAGCCAACAATGGCGGCGGCGGATTCGGCGATTTCGATCACGCCATCCTGCCCGGCCTTGCCGGTAAAGGCGTTGGCGTTGCCGCTATTGACCACCAG
Organism: uncultured Alphaproteobacteria bacterium; assembly: GCA_903922545.1. The sequence goes on from CAIXUE010000275.1 coordinate 7,731, forward strand.
CACGCGGGCCGAACCGCCCTTCAGCTTGTCGCGGCACCACACCACCGGCGCCGAAGCGGTCTTGGATTTGGTGAAGACCCCCGCCACCTGGGTGCCTTGGGCCAGGATGGCAAGCAGCACATCGGTGCGCTGGGCCTGACGGATGCCCGCCGCCACCGTGGCCAGCCTGACCCCCGCCAGGGGCGGCAGCGTGGCGAACCGGGCGGGCGCCAAAGGCGATATGGGCGGTGAAACCCGCTGGGGCGGCTTGGCCGCCGTCTGTTTGGCCTTGGGCATTGTTCCCCCATCGGGCCTGGAACGGCCCGGACGGCGCGGATCATCTGGGAAAATGCCCGTTTGACAAGAGGGCGCGGAAATTAACCCGGCCGGTGCTTTTTTGCCGAAAAGCCAGATTTGACAATGACAAAGGCCATTCTTATGTCTCCGGCGCACCCGTCATGCGAAATTGGCGGCTTCGGTCTCCCAAAAGGCCCGTAACAGAGGATTTCATGCTGGGTTTCGGCGCGCTTGCCAAACAGCTTTTCGGCTCGGCCAACGAGCGCAAGATCAAGCCCTTATGGGCCGTGGTCGCCAAGATCAATGCCCTGGAACCCCGCTTCCAGGGGATGACCGATGAGCAGCTGAAAGCCATGACCCCGGCCTTCCGCGAAAGGCTGGCAGCGGGCGAGACGCTGGATGATCTGCTGCCCGAAGCTTTCGCCGTGGTGCGCGAGGCGGCCAAGCGGACCCTGGGCCAGCGGCATTTCGACGTTCAGCTGGTGGGCGGCATGGTGCTGCATGAAGGCCATATCGCCGAAATGAAGACCGGCGAAGGCAAGACTCTGGTCGCCACCCTGCCCGTCTATCTGAACGCCCTGGCGGGCGACGGCGTGCATGTGGTGACGGTGAACGACTATCTGGCCAAGCGCGACAGCGACTGGATGGGCCAGGTCTATCGCTTCCTGGGCATGAGTGTGGGCTGCATCGTCCATGGCCTCAGCGACGACCAACGCCGCGAAAACTACGCTTGCGACATCACGTATGGCACCAACAACGAATACGGCTTCGACTATCTGCGCGACAACATGAAGTACACGTTGAACGCCATGGCGCAGCGCGGCCATACCTTTGCGATCGTGGACGAAGTGGACTCCATTCTGGTGGACGAAGCGCGCACGCCCCTGATCATTTCGGGGCCCACCGAAGACCGCACGGAGATGTATCGCGCGGTCGATGCGCTGATGGTCAATCTGATCCCGCCCAGCGTGGTGAAGAAGAAAGTCATCGGCAAGGACGGCAAAGAGACCGAAGTCGTCGAGACCATCAAGGATGCCGGCGATTACGAGCTGGATGAAAAATCCCGCCAGATCAACCTGACCGAAGGCGGCAATGAGCGCATGGCGCAGATGCTGCGCGGCGCGGGCCTGCTGGAAAGCGGCGATCTTTACGACACCGACAACATCAACATCCTGCATCACGTGAACCAGGCGCTGAAGGCGCACATGCTGTTCCAGCGTGACAAGGATTACATCGTCAAGAACAACCAGGTCATCATCATCGACGAATTCACCGGCCGCATGATGGAAGGCCGGCGCTATTCCGACGGCCTGCACCAGGCGCTGGAAGCCAAGGAGAATGTCGAGGTCCAGCCCGAAAACGTCACGCTGGCCTCGGTCACCTTCCAGAATTATTTCCGGCTCTACAAGAAGTTGGCCGGCATGACCGGCACGGCGCTGACCGAAGCCAACGAATTCATGGACATCTACAAGCTGGATGTGCGCGACATTCCCACCAATGTCATAGTCAAGCGCATTGACCATGATGACGAGGTTTACCGTTCGGCCGACGAGAAGAACGACGCCATCGTCAAGCTGGTGGAAGAATGCATTGCGCGGCAGCAGCCGATCCTAGTGGGCACCACCTCGATCGAAAAGTCCGAGCATCTTTCCGAGCTGATGAAGAAGCGCAAGATCAAGCACAGCGTGCTGAACGCGCGTTATCACGAGCAGGAAGCCGTCATCGTCGCCCAGGCGGGCGTGCCGGGCGCGGTGACCATCGCCACCAACATGGCCGGCCGCGGCACCGACATTCAGCTTGGCGGCAATGCCGACATGCGCATCAAGAACGAGTTGGAAGGCATCACCGACGAGGAAGGCCGCCAGCGCCTTTTCCTTGTTGACCGCGACTTCGGCGCGGATGCGCGCGATCTCGCCTTCGCGGCCATCGCCGTCGGTGA
>CAIXUE010000276.1 GCA_903922545.1 uncultured Alphaproteobacteria bacterium
ACCGACAGCCAATTGTTGGGCACCGTGCCATCGTCTTGGGGATCGGCCCAGACATACCAGTCACGTTTCTGCGCATCGTCATCGCGGCTGGCGGCGAACCAGGCATGTTCATCGGAAGTGTGCGCCAGCACTTCATCCAGAATGATTTTCAGACCCTTGGCATGGGCTGTCTGAACCAGCGCATGGAAATCCGCCAGCGAGCCGTAATCGGGATGGACATTTTCATAATCTGAAACGTCATAGCCCCAGTCGCGGTTGGGCGATGGATGGATGGGCGAAAGCCACACAGCATCCACACCCAAAGCGGCGATATAATCGAGTTTGGAGATCAGGCCGGCGAAATCGCCCTGCCCGTCACCATTACCATCGCAAAAGCTGCGAACATAGACCTGATAAACAACCGCGCCTTTCCACCAGGCTGCGGCGACCAACTTAGAGCTCGTTGATGCTGGCGATGATCTTGTTCACCAGTCCGTATTTCTGCGCTTCTTCTGCGCCCATCCAGAAATTGCGCTCGGTATCGGTGACGACCTTTTCATAAGGCTGGCCCGTTTCCACGGCGATCTCGCGGATCAGCCGGGCGCGCATCTTGATGATCTCTTCCGCCTCAATCGTGATGTCGGACGCCTGACCCTGCACGCCGCCCAAGGGCTGGTGCAGCAGGAAGCGCGTGAACGGCAGGCAGAAGCGATTTTCCTTTTTGGCACCCAGGAAGATATGCGCGCCAGCCGAGGCCACCCAGCCGGTGCCGATCATTTTCACCTTGTGGCCGACAAAGCGGATCATGTCGTGAATGGTGTCGCCCGACTCCACATGGCCGCCCGGTGAATTGACGATGACGCGGATGTCGCCCTCGCTGTCGGCATGCGCCAGAAGCTGGGCGGTGACGCGCTCAGCCATTTTCATGTTCACTTCACCGAAGATCAGAACCGTGCGCGACTTGAACAGCGCACTGGCGACTGGCGAAGATTGCGCCTCAGCCGGCTTTTCCTTGTCTTCTTTTTCGTCACTGTCTTCATCGGCGCGGCGCAAGGGATTACTCCGGAAAAGGGGTGATTCGATCTGCATACTAGCCGGGTTTAGGGGTGGGGCAACCCGCTATAGACCGTCCAGCGCGGCCCGCAAACTGGGGCCAATTTCCTTATGGATAACAAGGTCTGCATAAGGGTCTTGCCCGGTTTCCTCCCGGTTCAGGATCGCCAGCCGCGCCCCCGCCCGCTTGGCCAGAAGCGGAAACGCCGCCGCCGGATAGACCGAAAGTGAGGAACCCAGCACCAGAAACAGATCCGCCTCCAGGCTGGCCTTTTCGGCCCGCGCCATTTCGTCTTCCGGCATGGCCTGACCAAAGGAAATCACGGCGGTTTTGATAATGCCGCCGCACAGGCGGCAGTCGGGCGCATCTCCATGCAATTCGAAATGGCCCCGAATGTCGGCGATTTCAACCCGCACGCCACAGGTCAGGCAATTGGCGTGGGCCGTATTGCCATGGAGCTCGATAATCTTGTCATCCGGCACACCGGAGGCCTGATGCAGATTGTCGATATTCTGGGTGATGACATGGGCGACGATGCCGCGCGCCACCAGCTCGGCGACGGCGCGATGGCCGTCATTGGGCCTGACGCTGTTCCAGGTCTCCTCCATCTCGAAGCGGTTTTTCCACGACAGGCGCCGCGTCTCAGGATCAGAAACATAATCCTGATATTGCACCGGGATCATCTTGGTCCAGATGCCGCCGGGCGAACGAAAATCCGGAATACCGGATTCGGTGGAAATGCCGGCGCCAGTGAAAACCACACCCTTCCGCGCGCCGCGCAAAAGCCCACTCAGTTCGGCGATATCGGAATCCACGCTCATGCCGGAGAATCTGACACGCCAGAGCGCGCCGGAAAAGTCAGAACTGGGCGTGCAGGCGCAGTCCCAGCACCGAAACCGGGCCGCGGTCGGCGTCATAAGCGGGATTGGCGATGAATTGATAGTCCAATGTGATCTTGGCGGCGGAAAACAGCGCCGCGCTGTAATAGATCTCCGCTACATTTTCATCGTTATAATGTGTCAGGCGTCCGTCACCGACCAGAATGCCAAGACCGCCGGCAGCGAAATAATTCCGCGCGTCATGGGAGATACCGCCATCTTCCAGCGCCAGGCCGATTTGATCGTCCTTGCGGCCCCAGGACTGGCCGCTCCAGGAAAACCCGGCGGAAACGCTGCGATCCATGTCGATGAACTCATAGGCTTCCTGGCTGCCATCGGCCATGCTGGCGCGCAGAAACACGCCCAGGTCATCCGTCAGGCCCTGCTGCAAATTCAGGCTGACGCCGGCGCGGGTGCGCGGGGTGCGCACCAGTGCGGTATCCGGCACGCCGCCATGCGCGGCCGCCAGCGCATCCTTGTAGGATCCCATCGGCGCGCGGTTCATCCAACCCAGCAATTTGATTTTGCCGTCATGGCCGAACAACTGAAAACGCCGCTCGATTTCCGAATCCAGTTCGTACTTGCCGAAACCGCGATCCAGCGCTGTACCGTTGGGCGCGCGCGACAGATCGAACGCGCCCAGGCGAAAACTCCAGTCACCTTCGGCCAGATCGGCGGCGCCGCCATAGCTGTAACCCCAGGCATCGGCGGCGTAATCGAAAGCGCCGGCATCGATCGTCGCCCAGTTGAAAAAATCCTGGGACGGGTCATGGGCATAATCATTGGTGTCGAACATATCGGTGACGGAAAATTTGCCCAGCGTGATCACCAGATTGTCGGCGCTTTTGCTGCCGCCCAGCTGATCGGCGGCGGGCGCGACATCCTGGCCGTCGCCGCCCAGATCGAATGTCTGTCGGAAAAACACGCGCTGCAGGCGGGCATAAGGCGTGGCGCTGCCGATCTTGTAACCCTCGCCATTGGGAAATGCGGCGATGCCCAGCGTGCCCGACAGGCCAAAGCCCTGATCGACATCAGCGCCAACCCAGACTTCGCCACCCGTCCAGGGCGCAAATCCGGCAAACC
>CAIXUE010000277.1 GCA_903922545.1 uncultured Alphaproteobacteria bacterium
CCTTGCCGATGACGACGACGAAAATGTGCGCGTGCAGCTGGCGCGCAAAATCGCGCGCCTGATGCCGGGGCTGGAAACGCGGGAAAATGCCGCCTTCGTCAGCCTGACCATTGAGACACTGGAATATCTGGCCCGCGATTCCGCCGCACGGGTGCGCGCCGTACTGGCGGATGAGATCAAACATCTCACCACTGTTCCAAAGGATGTCGTTCTTGCCCTTGCCCGTGACCTGGATCACATCGTGGCCGCACCGGTTCTGGAATATTCACCGCTGCTGTCGGACAACGATCTGATCGAAATCATTGCCTGCGGCCAGGTGCGCGAAGTTCTGAAAGCCGTCGCACAGCGCCGCCCCCTGAGCGAAAAGGTTTCCGACCAGCTGGTGCAATCTTTGGATGTGCCTGCCGTGGCGGCCCTTCTGGTCAATCCCGACGCCAAGATCCGCAAGGCCACGCTTGAGAAGATTGTGACCGAGGCGGAGGAAATCGAATCCTGGCATTTGCCGCTGGCCTTGCGTGCTGATCTTTCGGCCCGCGCCATCCGGCGCATCGCCGGTTTTGCCGGCGCCGCGATCATCGAAAGGCTGGCGGCGCGCCATGATCTGTCTGCCGCCACCCGCACCCATCTGAACCGCCAGCTTCGCATGCGGCTGGAGGAAAAAGCCTCTGACATCGAACTTGCCGCCAATGCTGAAACCCGTATCGCGGAGGCAAAGGCCAAGGGCGGCCTGAACGCAGATTTTGTGGAAGAGGTTGCCCAGGCCGGGCAGCGTGAATGTGTCGTACTGGCGCTGGCCGAAATGGCGCAGGTGTCCCCCGTCCATGTCCGCCGCATCCTGGCGTCGGGCCGCGCCCAACCGCTGGTGGCGCTGGCCTGGCGCGCCAATATCACCATGCGCGGGGCTTTCAAGATCCAGACCAATGTGATGAAGCTGCCGGGCCATGCGTTGTTGCCGGCGCGCGGCGGGGTGGGTTTTCCGCTGACGCCGGAAGAGATGAGCTGGCAGCTCACCTGCTTCGGCATTTCCTCGCCCTAACGAACCAGGCCCTTGTCGCCGACATGGGCGACAAAGCCCGTCCGTCCGCCGCCGGCGGTGACGGCAAAGCCGGCCTCGATCAGGCCGCGGGCCGTGCAATCGCCGCGCCCTTCCACTTCGAACGCCAGGGCCGTGGTGCAGAATTTATCGCCGCCGCCCACCACCACTGGCCCCTCCGGCTTTTGCGCCAACAGATAGATCGGGCCTGACAATGGTGTGGTCAAAAGCTGGGCGCAGGATTTGGCGCCGATGCGCCACCATCCCCGCGCGCTGGGCTTGCCCGGCCCGGTTTGCGCGATGGCCGCCAGCAAGGGGCCGCTGGAATCGTTGCACACCGCATAGCCCTGAGGCGCGCTTTTGCCGTCCGCCTGCTTTTCAAGCGCGGTAAACAGGACTGCATTGTCATTGGTGGTGAATTTCATTTTCTTGCGAAAATCCGCCAGCGCCGCTTCGGTCGGCTTGCTGGGCGCGCCGTCGATAGTGCCAACCTTGTAGCCGTTGTCGCTCAGGAGGCGCTTGACGCCCGCAAGCTGCGCCATGCTGAGAGAGGGAAAAGCCGGCGTCTCATCGAACGCCATGGTCCAATCGCGTTTGACACCCTTCATCTTTACCGGCGCGAAAGGTAGCGAAAATGTATCCGCCGATGTGCAATAAGGCTGGGTCACGGCCTGGTGCAGGGTAAAATCACCATCCTTGACGCAGACGGGAAAAGCCCCGCCCCAGGCGCGCGGCGGCCCGGCATGGGCCAGCGCTGAGCGGGCATAGACCAGATAGCTGCCGCTGCTGAGCGAGCCTTTGAGCGCGGTGGCGCAATCGCCCGGAGCCAGCCGCAGCCAGCCTTGCGTCACGCTGTCGGTGTTCTTGACGGTGGAGGTGGCGGCTTCCAGCACATAGCTGGTGCGGTTGCACAGTTTCAGATCGGCCCTGGCCGCGTGCGGCAAAAGAAAAAGCAGCAAGCCCGCCAGCAAGGCGCAAGGCCGCAGCATCAATTGGCCGTGATCAGGGTTCCGGCGCCATGCTCGGTGAAAAGTTCGAGCAGCAAGACATGCGGAATGCGCCCGTCCAGGATCACCGCTGCATTGACGCCGCCTTCCACCGCATCGATGGCGGTCTGGATCTTGGGGATCATGCCGCCGGAAATGGTGCCATTGGCGATCAGCTCGCGGGCCTCGCGCACCGAAAGGCGCGGGATCAGTTTTTTCTCCTGGTCCAGGACGCCTTCCACATCGGTCAGCAGGATCAGGCGTTCGGCTTTGAGGGCGCAGGCCACCGCGCCCGACACCGTGTCGGCGTTGATATTGAAGGTCTCGCCCTTGGGGCCCACGCCGATGGGCGCGATCACCGGAATAATTTCCGATTTCATGATGGCGTGCAGCACTTCGGGATTGACCTTGTCGGGTTCGCCGACAAAGCCCAGATCCACGGCTTCCTTGCGGCCCGTGCCCGGATCGGTGCGGGTCATGGACAATTTCTTGGCAACCACCATGTTGCCGTCCTTGCCCGAAAGGCCCACGGCGCGGCCGCCGGCATTGTTGATGCCGGTGACGATCTGCTTGTTGATCGAACCGGCCAGCACCATTTCCACCACTTCGACCGCCGCGGCGTCGGTGACGCGCAGGCCGTCGATGAAGTTGGACTCGATATTCAATTTCTTCAGCATGGCGCCGATCTGGGGGCCGCCGCCATGCACCACGACGGGATCGATGCCCGTCTGCTTCATCAGCACGATGTCTTGCGAGAAATCGTCGGTGCCGGTGTCGGTCATGGCGTTGCCGCCATACTTCACCACGATGGTCTTCTGGTCGTACTGAAGAATGTAGGGCAGGGCTTCGACCAGCACCCGGCCGGTCTGGCGCCACAGCGCCATCAGGCGGAGATTCTTTTCGCTGTCGTTTTCGCCGCCGCCGGTCATGGCCACAGAAGTCCTGAAAAAGTCGGGGGCCTTATACGCTAGAGCGCCAAGGCCGCCAACTGGCTTTGCAGCTGCTCGATTCCGGCGCGGCTATGGGCGGAGGTGGCGGCATTTTCGGCCAGGGCGGCGGTATGCTTGCGCGCCTCGGCGGCCAGGGCGGCTTGTGCCGCTTCGGTGCCCGCGGCGGTTTCTTCGTCAATCTTGGTCAGGACCAGCTCATAGGAAACCGCGGCGCGGTCCAGCAATTCCATCACCGCCAGGTCGGAAGACATCAGGCCGCGACGCGCATCAATCAGCATCAGGACGCGGGTCAGGGTCGCCCGTCCGCTCATATAGGCGAAGGCCAGGGTCTGCCATTCCATCGCCAGGGATTTTGAGGCCTTGGCGTAGCCATAGCCGGGCAGATCCACCAGCATCAGCTTGCCGCCCAGATTAAAGAAATTGATTTCGCGGGTACGGCCCGGGGTCTGGGAAACGCGCGCCACGGTCTTGCGGCCGGTCAGCGCATTGATCAGCGAGGATTTGCCGACATTGGAGCGGCCGACAAAAGCGACTTCGCGCAGCGATTGCGGCGGCAGGTTATCAATCCTGCTGGCGCCCCAGATGAAATCGCAAGGCCCGGCGAAAAGTTTTCGCGCGAATTCCCCGCGCACTATTTTTTATCCTTGGCGGCCGGCTTGAAATTCTCGAACAGATGCACCTCGACGCCTTCCTTGTGCATGATGAACCATTGCTGGGCGATGGTGAGAAGATTGTTCCAGCAATAATAGATCACCAGCCCCGCCGGCAGTCCGGCGAAGATGAAGGTGAAGACCAGCGGCATGAAGGACAGCATCCGCGCCTGAACCGGATCGGGCGCAGGCGGGTTGAGCTTGGTCAGCACAAATTGCGTCATGCCCATGATGATCGGCCAGATGCCGATGGACAACATGCTGAGAAAGCCCGGCAACACCGCATGAGGGTTGAACGGCAGAAGCCCGAACAAATTGATGATCGAGGTTGGATCGGGCGCGGACAGATCGTGGACCCAGCCATAGAAAGGCGCGTGGTACATTTCAATGGTGACCAGCAGCACCTTGTAGAGCGAGAAGAACACCGGAATGGTGAGCAGGATCGGCAGGCAGCCGGCCAGCGGGTTCACTTTTTCCCGCTTGTACATTTCCATGATCGCCATCTGCTGCTTCTGCACATCATCGGCATGCAGCTTTTTCAGGCGCTCCATCTCCGGCTGGATCTTCTTCATCTTGCTCATGGACTTGAACTGGGTGTTGGCGAGCGGGAAGAAGTTCAGTTTCACCACCACCGTCAGCAGCAGGATGGCGATGCCGAAATTGCCTATATATTTGTAGAAGGTATCCAGCAGCCAGAAGAGCGGGCGGGTGAAGAACCAGTACCAGCCCCAGTCCACCGCATTGTCGAGGCGGACGATGTGTTCATTGTCCTGATAACCGCGCAGGATATCGACCACCTTGGCGCCGGCGAACAATTGATGGGTGACGGTGACGGAAGCGCCGCTGCCGATGGTATGCGGCGCCAGGCGGTAATTGGCCTGATAGGCCTTGGCGCCCGAACTGGCGTCGCTGCCCAGATAGGCGCCGTTATAGATTTCATTCTGGGGCGGAATGACAGCCGCCATCCAGTATTTGTCAGTAATGCCGACCCAGCCGCCGGTTGATGAGAAGGTTTTCGGCGGCGTGGCGGAATCCTTGAAGTCGTCATAATTGGCGTCCACTTCGCTGCCGCCCGCAACCCCGACAAAGCCCAGATGCAGGGCATAGGTGGTGCTGACCTTGGGCACGCCTTCGCGCGCCACATAGGCGAAGGGATAAAGCGTCACCGCGCCGCCCGATGTGTTGGCGACCGTGTCGGCGATATGGAACATGTATTTGTCATCGATGGCGATGACGCGGGTGAAGACCAGGCCATGGCCATTGTCCCAGCTCAGCGAAACCGGATGGCCCGGCGAAAGCACATCGCCGCTGGCCTTGGTCCAGAGCGTGTCGTCATTGGGCACCGCGCCGCCGATCCAGCCAAATTCGGCATAGAAAGGAAAGTCGGTGCTTTTGGGCGCCAGCAGCACGATCTCCGGACTTTTGGGATCGGTGGTCTCGCGATATTTTTTCAGGCGAAGATCATCCAGCCGCGCGCCCTTCAGCGCGATGGAGCCGTCCAGCATGGGCGTGTCGATGGCGATGCGCGTGCCGCCGGCTTTCAGCGCGGCGTCGCGGCTCATATGAACAGTGCCACCGCCGGGAAGACCCAGATTGGCGCCGGGCGCGCCGGGCATTGCGCCGGGTCTGGTTTTTTCCTGCTTGGCCAGAAGCGCCTGATGCGCCTGTTCGGCTTTCATCTGGGGCGTGACCACGAACCACTGCCAGCCAAAGATCACCAGCGCCGACAGCGCGATGGCCAGGATCATGTTCCGGTTGTTCATGACGCAGAGGACTTTCTACCCGGTACGGGATCAAGGCCCGAAGCCCCGCCCAGGAATGTTATGGGATGGCAGCGGGCAAGACGGCGAACAGCAAGCGCAAAGCCCCTCAGCGCGCCATGGGTCTCAATCGCCTGCAGCGCATAGGTCGAGCAGGTGGGATGAAAGCGGCAGGAGGGCGGCGTCAGCGGCGACAGAAAGCGGCGGTAGAAACGGATGGGCAGGCTGAGGCTTACAATGCCAGGGCGGCGCAAATTCATGATCCTCCGCCTTTCATCCTGGCATCCAGTTTGGCATGGGCCGACGCCATCGCGGCCGTCACATCGCCCACAAGAGCCTGAAAATCCCGCGTCAGAATGCCGGCGCGGGCAACCAGAACATAGTCATGGCCGGGGCGGCCTGAAAGGGGAAGGGCCTGGCGCGCCACCGCGCGCAAACGCCGCTTGGCGCGGTTGCGCGCCACGGCATTGCCGATCTTGCGGCTGGCGGTGATGCCGATGCGGACCTGGCCGGTTTGGGCCGAGGCGTCTGGTGTGGTGGTCAATTCCAGGGTGACGGCGCCGGCGACTTTGCGGATATCACGCGCCGCCGCCAGGAAATCGGCGCGCGTCGTCATGTGCGCCAGATTCATATGCGCCAAAACGGAAGGTTAGGCCGAGAGCTTTTTGCGGCCATGGGCGCGGCGGCGGGCCAGCACCTTGCGGCCGCCGGCGGTGGCCATGCGCGAACGAAAGCCATGGCGGCGCTTGCGCACGAGTTTGCTCGGCTGATAGGTGCGCTTCATGGGGTACGGCTCCGAAAAGAGGGCGGTTTCTAGGCGGGGCGGCAGGGCCTGTCAACGCCGGAAAATGCCCCAAAGCAATAATATTTCAAGGGACGTTAATCCCCCAGGGCAATTCCGTCCCGGCGGGGGTCGGCGGCGCCGATATAGCCGTTTTTGACCTTCATGATGCCGTGCAGGCCGCTGCCTTCCTGGTCGGAGACCCGCACGGTGTGGCCCATCTGGGTCAGGCCTGCCGCCAGCTTGTCCACGCCGGGGCCGTTTTCCAGCTGGGTGGGGCCGTTCTGGTCAATCTCCCGCGGCATATCGATGGCCTGTTTGAGGCTGAGCTTGCCGTCCAGCACCCCTGACAGGGTCTGAGCGACATAATCGATGATGGCGGGCCCGCCCGGCGAGCCCACCGACAACAGAAAATGATTGTCCTTGTCGAACACAATGGTGGGCGACATGGCGCTGAGCGGCAGCTTGCCCGGGGCCGGGGCATTGGCGACAGGCAGGCCGTCGCGCACCGGGTCGAAGGAAAAATCGGTCAGGGTGTTGTCGAGAATAAAGCCGTAATTCTTGGCCATGATTTCGGCGCCGAAAACAAATTCCACCGAAGTGGTCATCGCCACCACATTGCCGGCATCATCGACGATGGTCATGTGGCTGGTGCCGTGCCGCACCGGGCTGACCTGGGGCGCATAGCGCGCATGTTTTTCATCCGGCGGCGTGCCGGCCGGAACTGTGCCCATGTCTTTTGCGGGATCGATCAGCGCCGCGCGGCTGGCGATGTAATTGCGGTCAATCAGTCCGGCGATGGGCACATGCACGAAAGCCGGATCGCCCAGATATTTGGCGCGGTCGGCGTAAGCCAGCTTGCTGGCCTCGGAAAAAAGATGGGCATTCAAAAGCGTGCCGGGCTGAAGCTGGGATGAGGGAAAGCGTTGCAGCGCGCCCAATATCTGCAGCACCGCGATGCCGCCGGAACTGGGCGGGCCCATCGAACACAGATGATAGTCGCGGTAGGCGCCGCAGACGGGGGCGCGTTCCTGGGCGCGATAATCGGCCAGGTCTTTGAGCGTCATGCCGCCCTGCTGGCCCGGCGCATGCTGGACGGCATCGACAATGGAAGCGGCGATGGGGCCTTTGTAAAAACCATCCGGCCCTTCGGCGGCGATTTTTTTCAATGCGGCGGCATATTCGGGATTCTTATAGATCTCGCCTTCGCGCAGGGGCGTGCCATCGGCATGATAAAAATGGCTGCGGATGTCGGGCATCTTGGCGCCGGGCGCAAAGCCCGCAACGGTGCGCGCCAGTTTGGGACCCACGGCAAAACCATTTTCCGCCAGTTTGATCGCCGGCTGAAACAGCCGCGCCCAAGGCAGCTTGCCATATTTTTTATGCGCCAGATCCAGCATGCCCACCACACCGGGAATGCCGACCGACAGACCGCCGGGAATGGCGTCGAAATGGCCGCGCGGTTTTCCGTCCGCGCCCAGGAACATGGTGGGCGTGGCGGACTGGGGCGCCATTTCGCGGCCGTCAAAGCTGGTGGTTTTGCGCGTCTTGCCGTCATAGACCAGCATGAAGGCGCCGCCGCCGATGCCCGAGGATTCCGGTTCAACCAACCCCAGCACCATCTGGGTGGCGATGGCGGCATCGACCGCCGAGCCGCCGGCGCGCAGCATTTCCAGCCCCGCCTCGGCGGCATGGGGGTTGGCCGCGGCCACCATGTGATGTTTGGCCACCGTTTCGGTGGTTTGCGCCTGGGCCAGCGGAGCGGCCAGCAGGGTGAAAAACAGACAGAGGAAAAAGGCTTTCATCAGAAGGCTTATAACATCCCCACAAACAAAAAGCCCCGCTTCATCAGCGGGGCTCTTATGAAATCGGCTTGAGTGTTCTAGCGGACGAAGACCCGCACTTCGCTGTCGGCGGCGCCCGGATCGGTGGCCGAGGCCACGCCCATGCGGGTGGCGGGCACGCCCATGTCGGTCATGGAGCGCATGACTTCCTGCGCATGACGCTTGGCGGTGGTCTGGGCGATCTGCACCGAGGCGGCGGTGCCGCGGGTGGGCGAGACGGCCACGACTTCAAAGCCCGCATTGGGGCGGGTCTGCAGCGCCTGGTTCAGCGCGGCATAGAGAATCTGCTGATAGTCCACATCGGGATGATCGAAGCGGATCACCACCAGCGGGGTGCCGGCGCTGGCCAGCTGAACGCCGCCCGAAGCCGAGGCCAAGGTGATGCCGGGGGTGCCGCCATAAAGCTCGCCATTCTTGATGGCGTTGGCCAGCGTGGTCAGGCTGCCGCGTTCATTGGCGACATAGGCGGTCTGGCGCTGCACGGCGTCGGACACTTCGCTGAGCAGGCGGTCGATCATCACCAAAGTCTGGCTGGTTTCGTCCTGCAGCAGGGAAAGCTGGCGATGGTCTTCATCGACCGCGCCCGAGACATTGAAGGTGGCGCCGATCTGGTCGAGCGCGAAATGGGCGGACGAGGAATCATTGGCGACATCGGTGCCAAGCGCATTGAGGCTGTTGATGTTGCCGCTGAGGGCGTCGAGCGCCGCCTGGGCGTTGTTCCACTGGCTCACCAGTTCGGGATTGCCCTTGGTGGTGCCGACCTGAAGCCGGGTGGTGATCTGGGCCTTGGATTCCTGATAGGAGCCGGCCGAACCGGCGCCAGAATTGCGCAGATCGGCAAGGCGCTGGGCATTGGCGGCCAGCTTGGTTTCAAGTCCGGCCACCTGGGCGCGCATGGACTGAATGGTTTTGTTGACGGCCGTGCCGGTATCGCCGCCCGATTCAATCGTCACCGGCGTGATGGTGACCATGGGGGCAAGGCCGCCGCCAGACGCGCTGGCGATGGGGCCGCTGCCGACCGGCGCGGTGCCGGCGGCAAGAGAATTTGCGGATGGCGCAGCAGACGGCGCCGAGCCGGCATCGGGCGGCGGGCCCTGATCGGCCACGGCGGCGCTATCATCGCTGCCGAACAATTCGTCGAATCCGGAGGAGATGTCGGAACAGGCGGTCAGACTGAGACCAGCGGTGACTGCAAAAGCCAGGAACAGGCCCCTTTTGAGACCCTTATTCTCTGGAAATCCCCTCATTTTTGCTCTCCGTCTTGGCGCGGGTCCAAAGGACCGCGAGCGCCAAACCCCATCCGCCTGCCGCCAAGCTGGCAGGACGCCAAAGTTAATTCTTAACGAGACACCCCCTGTCGGACAAGGGCATGGTGCCCCGTAGAAGCGGATTTTGCACCGTTCTGGCGGGGGGTTGGCTGGGTTTGGCCCCCTTCGCGACTGTGGGTCGCGGGGTGGGGACACACAGCTTGCCTTTGGGGGCCTTGGCCCATAGGTTCGCCGCCCTGATCGGCCAGCCCACCCGGCGGCCCTTCAGTGCGCGCTCGTAGCTCAGCTGGATAGAGCATCAGACTACGAATCTGAGGGTCGGGAGTTCGAATCTCTCCGAGCGCGCCACTTTCCCTTTATATGGCAATGGCTTAGAGGCCAAAGGCCATCATGACCGGATTTGGCGGCCTCGTCAGTGGGCGCCGATGGACCCTATC
>CAIXUE010000278.1 GCA_903922545.1 uncultured Alphaproteobacteria bacterium
GGGTTCAAAGGGATCGCCTTCGCCTTTTTTGGAAGCGGCCAGCGCCTCCGGGGTGATCCAGTTCAGATCCAGGCCGTCTGGCACCTTCAAATCCGCATACGGATCGGGGGCGTTCTTCTTGTTGGCGTCCTGGGCGCCCATCTTCTTTACATCCAGCGCAAGCTGAAGCTCGGAGGTCGGCCCTCCGCTGGTGCTGTCGATGTTCAACTGCGACCAGCGCAGAGCCACGGTTTGTGCCGTCCAGGGTTCGGGTTTTACGCCGGTCAGCTTGAATTCCACCGGCAGGTTATCGGCATGAGCCGCGATATAGGCGTTGTGGCCATTGGCCCAGGCGGTGAACAGCTGTTTGGCGTTGGGGCCATAGCTGCTCCATTCCTTGTCGTCCCAGGGCCCGCGGAACATCATCTCCCGCGAGCGCAGGTCGTAATCGAAAGCCTTGGGTCCAAAAACCTCGGCCAGCCGACCTTCGCGCCAGCGGCGCCACATCTCCAGCTGCCAGAGGCGATCCTGCGCCATCACATAACCCTGGGCGAAAAACAGATCATCGTCATTCTTGGCAAAGATGTGCGGAATGCCCTGTTGGTCGCGGATAATTTCCACCGGCTGTTTCACGCCGGGCACTTTCAATTCGCCATCCAGCGTGGCCAGAGATTGTTTGGCCAGTTCATCCAGCGACGCGGGCGCGGCGGCGCTTTTTGGCGCTTGCGGTGAGCAGGCGGCGATGACGGTGGCGGCGCTCAAACACAGAACGCGCGCATAAGCATGAGACAGGCGCATGGAATTTCCCCCCTTGAAGCGCCGGTCTTTGCCGGCTCTTTTGTCAACGGTACTGTATCTTAAAAAAACCGCCGCGAAAACGGCGGCAAGCCGCTATTCGCCGTCACCGGGTGTGGGCTGCACCGCTAGCTCGTGATTGCAGGCGCCGACATTGGTGAAGGTATAGGTCAGGCTGACATCCGAACCGAAATAATTCAGCACCACGGTGCCGATATTGGTGCCGGCGATCACGTCGCCCACATTGGCGGGCCAGAAATAACTGTTCGTTTCAGCGCTGAAACCGGGATCACCATATTGGCCTTTCAACTTGTCGCGCAGGGTGTTCAAGGCGTCTTGCGTCATGCCGCTGCCTTTGGCGCGCACCGCGCAAACCCCCACCGTGGGGCCGGCCAGCATGGCATAATCGCTGAAGGCAGGGTCTTTCTGCGCCGGCGTGAAACTGTAATTGATCAACGGCGGTTCATTCAGCGGGCGCACGTCCTGCAGGGTGGAAAGCTGCTGGCCGCGCGCGACGCCGAAGATATGATTGTCATCGGATTTCGATTTGCCGCAGCCGGCCAGGCACAGGGCCAGCGCCAGGCCTGTCATGGTCTTTGATGTGACACGCATGACGAAGGCCCTGGATTTCTATTTCGCCTTGGACGCCGCCAATGTGTCGTGCGCCACCTGAATCAACGCCTTGGACTGGGCGGGCGAGATGCCGATGTCTTCGGCCACCTTGTCCTTGCCCTGCAGCACCATCGGGTCCAGCCCGGTGACGCGGCCAAAATCCATCAAGGCTTCCAGGTAATAGCCGAACACGCTGGCGTGATAATGGTCATAGGCCCACAGATCCATCTTGCTGGCGCCGATATCGTCATAGGGATTGTCGTCGGCGATGCCGGTATCAATGGCGCGGTTGTAGGCCAGACCCACTGGTACGATGCCGGTGAAGCGCGGTTCTTCCTTCACGGCCCGCTCATAGGCCGCCTGCACATCCTTGCCCATTTGCTGGATCGGCTTGCCATGCCAGGGCGCGCCGTCGGGATAGGTCATGTCGGCGCGGCTCCAGGTGGCGAACAGCCAGAGCTGCGATTTGGGATTCTGTTCCAGGAACATCTGGGCGATGCGCTTGGAAGAGGAAAGCAGCAGGGTCGGATCATTGGGCTTGGCCTGATCCAGAGTGGAGAAGCCGTGCATGATCACCACGTCCCAGGGCTTTTGAATTTTCTTCAGCGTGTCGGGAACGGTGAACCAGTATTCCAGACCCTTGCCGCCCACCAGTTCGGAAGAAACGTCCCAATCGGTCTGTCCCGCTTCCAGGGTGAATTGCTTGAAGATCGCCGGCACGCCGCCATAGGTGTCGCCGCGTGCATCGGGACCGTTCAGGTCATGCACAGTCTCGGTGCGATAATGCTGTACGGCGGTGTGCGCGCCATAAGTGAAGCTGGAGCCCAGGAACAGAATGGTCTTGGCCGAGGCAGGGGCGGCGCAAAGCGCCAGCAATGCGGTGGCGGCGGCGGCATGTTTCAGGAACGTCATTATAGGTCCTCCCGGGGAATGGCTTTTGCCCAAGCCTAGCATGAAATACCCCCGCGCTGTTAAGCTGGCCCCCGAACAGCTTTGGGATCGCGCATGTCTATAGAACAGAGGGATTTCGGCCGCGGCCCCAGGCCCTCCCGCAATGTCTATGGCGAGGCCCTGCAGGCCTGTTCGATGGCGCCCCTGACCGGCTTTTTCCGCAATGGCTGCTGCGATACCGCGGCCGAAGATGTCGGCAGCCACACCGTCTGCATCGTGGCCACGGACGAATTTCTGGAATTTTCCAGATCGCGGGGCAATGACCTGTCCACGCCTGCGCCGGAATTTGGCTTTGCCGGGCTGAAGCCGGGCGACCGCTGGTGCCTTTGCGCCCCGCGCTGGCAGGAAGCCTTCGAGGCCGGCAAGGCGCCGCGCGTCGTGCTGCGCGCCACCCATGAAGGCGCGCTGGCCTTTGCGGCGCTGGCGGATCTGAAGTCTCTGGCCATAGACCTGTCGTAAGCATGGCGCGAAACACCATCTATTACGGTTTTGCCCAGCCGCCGGCGACGGGCGGGGATTTTGTTTCGCTGGACCATATCCGGGCGCTGAACCGCATGGGCTATGACGCAAAGGCCTATTACGGCGCCTTTGATGACGGCCATGCCAAATTCGATGTGCCGGTGGTGCGGCCCGGCATTGCCTTCCGGTCCGACGATGTGCTGGTGATCGGCGAAGTGCATTCCTTTGAAGCGGCGCGCGTCATTCCCGGCATCAAGGTGATGCACAATCAGGGCCCGTATCTGCTGCAATTCGGCATTGAGGGTATCGCGGCGCTGAACGCCTATCCCTTGACGCATATTCTGGTGCCGTCCGATTTCGCCGCCGGAAAACTGGTTGAGATGGGCGTGAAGAAAGCGATCCACCGGGTGCATCCGGCATTGCCCAGCTATTTCGCGCCCAAAAGCAAAAAGCGGCAGATTGCCTATTCACCGAACAAGCGTGCCCTGGAGGCGAGTTTTCTGCCGGTCTATTTTCGCGGCGTGGCGCCGCAATATGCCGATGTGCCCTGGGTGAAGCTGCAAGGCCTGACGCGCGAGGCTGCCGCGGCGGTGATGGCGGAATCGGCGGTTTATGCCACCCTGCCTTTCCTGGAAGGATTGGGTCTGATGTCGCTGGAAGCAATGGCCAGCGGCTGTCATGTGGTGGGTTATACCGGCAATGGCGGCACAGAATACGCCACGCCGGAAAATGGCGACTGGATCGCCGAAAACGACCACAGGGATTTCGCCGCCAAACTTTGCGCTGCTTTGGCGCTGTTTGATTCCGGCGCGCAGAGCCCAAAAATTGAACCCGGCCGCGTCACCGCTGCCGGGTTCAATCAGCTCAATTTTGAAGCCGAACTTCTGTCGGCCTGGAAGAATATCCTGGGCGATAAAGCCGGGCTCTATCGCCTTTAGATATCAGTTCGTCTTGGGCGCGGCGGTCAGCGTGTCCCACACCAGGGCTTCGTGCTTGACGATCGCGTCCACATCTTCGGCCAGCACATAACGCCCTTTGACCAGATCGTCGGCCGCCGCCTTTACTTTGGTCAGATAGGCATCGCGGCTGGGATAGCGTTCGGCGATGGACAGGCGCGGATCACCCGACTTGTCCCGGTCCGCCTTGGTAGCGGGGAAGGGCATGAAGGAGCCGGCCAGCGGCACGATCTCGGTGGGCGAGCCGGTTGCGGGATCGCGGAAATTCCAGCCGGTATAGGTGGCCAGCGGCACCGCGATTTCCGGGAAGCGGATGCCGCCCGTGTCATTGCCGTCCTTGTCCACCGCGGGCACCAGGAACGGCAGACGCGGTGCGGTCAAGGGTCCGCCCACATCGGCGCGATAGCCGCCCGGAATAACCGAAGGCGACTGCACGCCGGGAATGGCCGGGAATTTCAGGTCGGTGTGATTGACCAGCGTGCCGTCGGCCAGGCTGGGATATTTGTTGGCCGGCGGCGCGACGCCTTTGCGCACCCAGGCGTCCATGCCTTCAAAGATGGCGCGCATGCCCCAGCTGTAATTGTTGGGATTGCCCAGATTGGCCGTGGCGCCGCGCGAAGGCGGGAAAGGCGAAGGCCCGTGCTGGGCGCTGGCCCACATATAGACGCGCACATTCTCGGGCAGTTTCAAGTTGGTCTTGCCGTCGAGGCCCGTATAGAGCAGCGCCGCGACGCGGCCGCCGCCGGTATTTTCCACTTCGGTGTTGGTATAGATGATCTTGGGCCGCACCGCCGGGCTCATATGCATTTCCATGCCGTCGGTCTTGC
The DNA here is from genome assembly GCA_903922545.1 of uncultured Alphaproteobacteria bacterium. Next base: position 4,580 of record CAIXUE010000278.1, read on the forward strand.
CGGTGACGGGATCTTTCTGCGGCACATCCGAGAAGGGGAACATGGAGCCGGTGAAAATGCCCTGGCCATCGGCCAGCGCGAAGGGATTGATGAAGTCGCCGCGCGCCGAGCCGGAGATTTGCGGCCAGATCGCGTCAAACGTCTTGCGGCCCTGCTCGTCGGCGACAAAACCGTCATAGATATATTCGCGCAGGAAGCGGCCGGTCTGCGAAGCGCCATAGAAATATTCGTATTTCGCATGCACGGGCTGGTTCGTGCCATAGCGGAACGCCGAGGCCACGTCGCGCTGGGCGGTATAGCCCAGGCCCAGCACGGGCGTATTCTTGGCGGTGTAGATCAGGTCATAGCGCATGCCGGCCTTGAAACCGGTTTTCAAGGTGAGCTGCTTGCCATCGGGCGTGAAGGCCCAGTCGGCGCGCGGGATGGTGGTGGGCTTGTCATAAACGCTCTGCGCCACTTCCAGCACATCGTCCGGGCTGTTCAGGCTGGCCGGCGTATAGCGGCGGGTATCATTGTCCAGCGTCAGGGTGGGGCTGTCCTTGGCCACGATCCAGGGCGCGCCAAAACCAAACGTATTCACGCGGCCGGTGACCGGCTTGCCATTGTCCATGGCGATGGGAAGATCGATGCCGACCAGGCCGGGCTCGCGGTCCACGCTGTTCTGCCAGCCGACCCAGACAAGGGTGAAACCCTCGTTGAACAAAGTGCCGTCACCATATTGGGCTTCTTCCGGCGTGGTCCTGGCGCGGAAGGGCTGGGAGAACGTGGTGGCAAGGCTGCGATGGCCGCGGTTGGACGCTTCGAAGAACGCCACGCCATTGCCCTTGGCGGCATCCTTGGGCCGGTCGATATAAATGTCCGAAGAAAATTCCACCATGCCCTTGGCGTTGCGCGGCGCCTTGTCGATGTTGGGAATGTTCTTGTTCGCGGCGGCCTTGGGATCGACCGTGAAATGGGCGGTGCCGATCAGCTCTTCATAGGCGCCGGTTGCCCCCCACGCTTTTCCGCCCAACACATCCTTGGTAGATTTGATTTCGATGCTGGTCAGTTCGGCATGCGCCGGCACTATCGCGGCAGCAAGCAACAGGGATGGCATCAACATCCGCAAAGCATTTTTCATGGCGTTTCCCCTTGGAAGAATTTTGAATTCGGCGCGCTTTCCAGCGCTTCGGGCGGGAGGTTACAGGCCCCCTAGGCCCCGTCAATCATGGGTAAAACCGCCGGAATGATGCGGTGCAACCCGTCAGGGTGCGATGGAAAAGCCCTGTGGCGGCTGGCCGGCTTTGGCGGTTTCCTGCATTTTTGTGAAAGCGGCTTCAAGAGCCCGGCAAAAGCGCGCCGTATCGAACAGGGGTGCGGAATTTCGCGCCGCATCCAGTTTCGCGCGGATAGTTTTCAGCAGCGCCGCATCACCTGCCAATTTCAGCGCCAGATCTTCATAGGCGCTGAGATCGGCTGCCACCAATTCGGGCAGGCCGATGGCGGCCAGCAGGCTTTCCGCCACGCGCCCCGGGAAGGTGGCGCCTTTAACGGTGATCAGCGGCACGCCCGCCCACAAGGCATCGCTGGCGGTTGTGTGTGCATTGTAAGGCGAAGAATCCACAAACAGGTCGGCCAGACGAATGCGGGCCAGATGCGCGGCCGGGGAAATCATGGGCGCGAAGATGATACGTTCTGGCGCGATGCCGGCTTTTTGCGCCTGGTGCCGGATATTGTCCGGGAAAAGCGGATTGCTTTGCAAAAGCCACAGCACGCTGTGCGGCACCTGCTTCAGGATTCGCATCCAGCTGGCGAAGACGGCGGGCGTGAGCTTGTAGCTCTGGTTGAAATGGCAAAACACAAAAGCGTCGTGCGGCAAGCCTTGTGCGGCGCGGGAAGGCGCATCCAGAAGGCCGCGCTTTGAGTCATTGGCCTGATAGGTGTCCGGCAGCCAGGCCACCTGTTCGGTGTAAAATTGCCGCTCGTTTTCCGGGATCACGATTTTGTCCGCCACGATGTAATCGATATAGGGCGTGCCCAAAGTGGCGGGGAAACCCAGATAATTCACCTGCACCGGGGCGGGGCGGCGGGCGAAGACACCCATGCGATGGTTGCCGAAATAACCGTTGAGATTGACCAGAATATCGATTTGCGCGGCGGCGACATTTTCCGCCGCCTCGGAATCGGACATCGCGGAAATATCGACAAAAGCGTCAAAGGCTTTTTCCAGCCGCTGGCGCATCGGGCTGCCATCGCCATGGCTGCTGTCAAAGGCAGTGATATGGAATTTGCTCCGGTCATGCTGTTCATAAAGCCCGGCCATCAGGAACGACGTCGCCTGCTCGCGGAATTCCCCGCATAGATAGCCGATGCGGATTTTTCCGCTGTCATGCACTTTGGGCGCCTGCGCCGCGCGTTGCGGATAACGGCTTTGCGAATACATCACAGAGCAAGCCTGCAAATCCGCCGGTGATGTGGCGATCGCCTGATAGGCGAAAGGCCCCACCATTTTGCGCCCTGCGCGCACACCGGCATCAATCGCCTCTCTGTGCGTGTCAAAATCGCGCCAGTCGCCCAGATGCATGCGCAGATGCAGCAGATCGCCAAGAAGATAATCGCCGCCGGGATCCAGCGCAAAAGCCCGCGCAAAATCGGCAAGCGCTGGTTCAATCTGCTTTAAATCCACCCACCAGGCATGGCCGCGATTCTGAAAGGCGCGGGCATAGTCGGGGCGCAGCGCAATCGCCTTGTCGAAGCTTGCGATGGCATCTTGTGCACGGTTCAATTCGCGCAGGGCATTGCCGCGATTGTTCCAGATTTCCGCCGCGTCCGGATTGATGGCAAGCGCTGCATCAAAGCTTGCCACCGCATCAGCTGGCCGGCCGCAAAGCAAAAGAGCGCTGCCGCGATTGTAAAGCAGCATGGCGTGACCAGGGACCAGCGCCAGCGCCCGGTCGTAATCCGCCAACGCTTCATCGAAACGGCCCAATGCGCCCAGCACACTGCCACGATTGCCCAACGCTTCCAGATGATCGGGATCCTGCGTCAGGGCCGCGCTGAAGGCGGCCAGCGCCTCTTCAAAGCGCCGGGCGCGCAGCAACTGGCGCCCTTGTGCGACCATGTCCGCGATGTCCATGGCTTCCCATACACGCTGGCGAAGAGCGGTGAAACCGCTTTGTCAGGCCTGGATTTTGTCGGGCGCTTTGCGCTTGCGGAAGCCGGCATAAAGGCTGGCGGCGGAAAGCGCATACAGCGGATATTGCGCCCAATCGTTGATCTGGGCGGGCAGGGCGATGGAAGCGACTCCGAAACTCACCGATGCCACCAGCGACAGAAGCTTGATGGGAAAATGCGAGCCGCGTGATTTTTTCCATGCACGCAATTCGTCATCCACCGAGGGCCCCGTTGATGAATTGGGCGGCGCGACTTTTGGCGCAGCCGGTTCTGGCGCACCGGGCCGGATGGCCTTTGTCATCACCGGCAGGGAAGCCCGGGGAGACGGCGCGGCAGTGGCCCTGCGGCCGAAGCTGGATTTGCTCATGGCGGCCAAAACTCCCATGGCCGCGGTTAGCGATGCTTTAACAGACAGGCTTATTTGGCGGTCAATTCCGCCACCAAAGCCTGATTGCCATAGACATTTTTCAGGGCTTCGGTGATGGCGGCGGTGGAAACTGAGACAGCGCGATTGACGCGGGGGTCAAAACCAAACGCGCCGCCCAGGCTTTCAATATTGCCGTCAAAGATCGCGCCCACCACTTCGCCTTTTTGATTGATGGCGGGCGAGCCGGAATTGCCGCCGATAATGTCGTTGGTGCTGACAAAATCGAACACCGTGCCGGAATCGACTTTGGTTTGCGCCTTTTGCCAGCGCGGCATCAGGTTGAAGGGAAACTGACCCGTCGCCCGTTCCCACAAGCCCTTGTAATACGTAAAGGGCGGAACAGTGACGCCGTTGTCCGTCCATCCCGCCACCTTGCCGTAGCTGAGGCGCAAGGAGAATGTCGCGTCGGGATAGGCGCTGGCGCCATAGATGGCAAAGCGCGCCTGGGCGATTTTCTGGCTGGCGCGGTCCACCGGGCCGGTGACGCGGGTTTCATAATCCTTGCGTATGGCGCGGCTGGCCATATCGGTGGCCAGCACATATTTGATCATCGGATCA
>CAIXUE010000279.1 GCA_903922545.1 uncultured Alphaproteobacteria bacterium
CGGGTCGGCGGCGAATTGATTCAGCCGTTCCAAATTGTCGCCCGATACGCCGATGATGCTGGCGCCCGCTGCGGTGAACTTGTCTCTCTGTTCGGCAAAGGTGTGGGCTTCCAGATCGCAGCCGCCCGTGTAAGCCGAAGGATAGAAGTAAACCACCGTCGGCCCTTTTTTCAGGGCATCGGCCAGCTTGAAGTTGAATTCCTTGCCGCCCAGGCTGGCGGTGGCGGTGAAATCGGGGGCCGTGTCGCCCACTTTGAGCGCGGCGAAAGCGGGAAGCGAAAAACTGGCGGCCAGCGCAAGGCTCAGAATGATGGTTTTCATGGGCTATGAATCCTCCAAATTTGGTGGCGGAAACTAACACAAAGCGGCGGTCCCGCCTATTGGCCCGGCCGCTGTCTGACGCTGTAAAAAAGCTCTGTTTTCCTAGTCTTTTGCCCGTTCGACATAAGCGCCGTCTTCGGTCATGACCACGATCCGCACGCCCACAACGATGTGGGTGGGCACCATGGTGCGAACCCCGTTGGCAAGCACGGCGGGTTTGAACGAGCCCGACGCCGTCTGGCCTTTCATCACCGGTTCGGTCTCCACCACTTCAAACGTGGCGCGCTGGGGAATTTCGATGGAGATAGGGCGGCCTTCAAAAGTCTGAATCTGAACTTCCATATTTTCGGTCAGATACGGCGCCCGGTCGCCCACCACTTCTGCGGTAACCGGCAGCTGGTCGAAGGTCTGGGGCTGCATGAACACAAAGCTGTCCCCGTCCTGATAAAGGTAATTATAGGTGCTGTGTTCGACAAAGGCTTTTTCGATGCTGTCGGTGGTGCGCAGGCGCTCCACAGTCTTCACGCCGTCGGAAATGCGGCGCATTTCCAGATGGGTGACGGGTGTGCCCTTCCCGGGATGGATATTCTCGGCGGTGAGGACAAGGTAAAGCTTGCCCTCTTTCTCTATGACATTGCCTTTGCGCACAGAGCTGGCGATAACCGAAACCACTGGAAACCTCTCAAATCGCGGGATTTGCGGGGGTCTTTAGCAGGCCGCAGGACGGGAGACAAATGCCCTGGTGGGATGCCCAAAGCCATGCCGACCGCCGGCCGCTGCTTGCGCTGCGGGGCCGGATAAAGGCCGCCATCCGGGCTTTTTTCGAGGGTCAGGACTTCAGCGAAACGGAATGCGCCATCTTGGGGCTTTCGCCGGGCAACGAAGCGCACTTGCATGCCTTTGCGACTGAGGCTGTGCGGCCCGATGGCAGCCGCCAGGCGCTCTATCTTCACACCTCGCCCGAGTTCGCCGCCAAGAAGCTCTTGGCAGCCGGCGAAGAGAAGATTTTCGAATTCGCCCGCGTCTTCCGCAATCGTGAGCGTGGCCGCCTGCATGCGCCGGAATTTACCATGCTGGAATGGTACCGCGCCGATGCCGATTACCGGGCGGTGATCGCCGATACCCTCGCGCTGCTCAAACTGGCGGCAGAAATAGCGGGACGAAAGCTCAGCTATCTGGATCGGGACTGCGATGCGTTTGCCGAAGCGCAATGGCTGACGGTCGAGGCGGCTTTCCGCATCCATGCCGGCATCGAGCTTCTGGACACGCTGTCACCTAAAGGCGTGGGCGACAGGAACATGCTGGCCACCCGCGCCCGCCGTGCTGGTTTTGATATCGCTGAAAAGGATGGCTGGTCGGATATTTTCAGCAAGGTGCTGGCGGCACGCATAGAGCCCAAACTGGGCTTGGGTCACCCCACCATCCTTTACGAATATCCACGCGCTGAGGCGGCGCTGGCGCGGCCAAAGCCGGGCGATGGCCGCCTGGCGGAGCGGTTTGAGCTTTATGCCTGTGGGGTGGAGCTGGCCAATGGCTTTGGCGAACTGACCGATGCAAAGGAACAGCGCGCCCGCTTCATTGCGGAAATGGATGAAAAAGAACGGGTGCATGGGGAGCGCTATCCGCTGGACGAAGAGTTCCTGGCGGCGCTGGCAAACATGCCGCCGGCCTCCGGCGTGGCATTGGGATTTGATCGCCTCGTCATGCTGGTAGCTGGGGCGCCGAACATCGATTCCGTGCTATGGACGCCTTTACCTTCATAGCCGCCATGACATATCGGGGGTGGCAATAAAGCCGCTCTGCCTTCAACTTCCCGGCCCATGACCGAACCCAGCCCCGCCCTGAAGGCCGCCCAGAACACCAGCTATCTGGTGCTGTTCACGATTTCCTTCTGCCATCTGCTTAACGACATGATGCAGGCGGTGCTGCCGGCCATCTATCCAACCATCAAAACCGATTTTCATCTCAGTTTCGCCCAGATCGGCCTGATCACCCTGGCGTTCCAATGCACGGCGTCTTTGTTGCAGCCCTGGGTGGGCTATGTCTCCGACAAAAAGCCCATGCCCTATTCGCTTTCGCTGGGCATGATCTCCACCCTGCTGGGTATTGTGCTGCTGGGGCTGGCGTGGAGCTATCCGGTGGTGTTGATCGCCGCCATGCTGGTGGGTGTCGGCTCGTCGGTTTTTCATCCGGAATCGGCCCGCGTGGCGCGCATGGCTTCGGGCGGCCGTTACGGCCTGGCGCAATCGACCTTTCAGACCGGTGGTAATATCGGCTCGGCCCTGGGGCCGCTCAGCGCCGCCTTTGTCGTGGCCAGCTGGGGTCAGCGCGGTATCGCCTGGTATGCGGGCGCGGCTTTCCTCGCCATCATCCTGCTGTTCAAGATCGGCACCTGGTACAAAAATCATGGCCTGGCGCGCATCCGTTCCGCGCACAAGGCGCTGGCGCATGAAGCGCTGCCCAACAAGCAAGTACTGACCATCATCGCGATCCTGGCGATGCTGATCTTTTCCAAATATTTCTACCTGATCAGCATCAGCGTTTATTTCACTTTCTATCTGATCCAGACCTTCCATGTGTCGGTGCAGTCGGCGCAGCTGCATCTGTTCTATTTCTTGGCCGCCGTGGCGGTGGGCGCCTTTGTCGGCGGCCCCTTGGGCGACAGGTTCGGGCGCAAATATGTGATCTGGTTCTCGATCCTGGGAACGTTGCCTTTCACGCTGATCCTGCCTTATGCCAACCTGTTCTGGACCGAAGTCTTGTCGGTTGTGGTGGGTGCGATCCTGGCTTCGGCCTTTCCCGCCATTGTGGTCTATGCCCAGGAATTGCTGCCCGGCAAGCTGGGCATGATTTCCGGCATTTTCTATGGCTTTTCCTTCGGTATGGGCGGCATCGCGGCCAGCGTGCTGGGTATGCTGGCGGATGCCACCAGCATCACTTTCGTCTATAAGGTCTGCGCCTTCCTGCCGCTGATCGGACTTCTGGCCGTGTTCCTGCCCAATTTCAAAAAACAATGACTTTGGCGCTGGTCGCCGAGAAATATGCCGTCGCGATTTCGCCGGCGCTGCAGGCGCTGATCGATCCGGCCGATCCCGCCGATCCCATTGGCCGCCAATTCCTGCCCGATATCGCCGAATTGATCGAAACCGCGGAAGAACGTTTCGATCCCATCGGCGATGGCGCGCATGAAGCCGTTCTTGGCATCATTCATCGGCATCCCGACCGGGTGTTGTTCAAGGCGGTGGCAAGCTGCCCGGTCTATTGCCGTTTCTGTTTTCGGCGTGAACAGATCGGCCCCGGCAAGGCGCAAGGCCTGACGCCGCCGGATATGGACCGCGCCTTTGCCTATATCGCGGCGCATCCGGAAATTTGGGAGGTGATCCTGACCGGCGGCGACCCCTTTATTCTGTCGCCGCGCCGCGCTGATGAAATCACCCAGAGGCTGGCCCAGATCGGGCATGTGAAAATTATCCGCTGGCACACGCGGGTACCGATGGTGGACCCGGCGCGCGTAAACGATGATTTTATCGCCGCCTTGATCGCGCCCGGCATCACGCCCTGGGTGGCAATCCATGCCAATCATCCGAAAGAATTTTCGCCCGAGGCAAAGCGCGCTCTGGCCCGGCTGACGGAAGCCGGCATCGGCCTGGTCAGCCAGTCGGTGCTGCTCAAAGGCGTGAATGACGATGTCGAAACGCTGGCCGCGCTGATGCGGGCTTTTGTCGAAAACCGCATCAAGCCCTATTATCTGCACCATCCCGACCTGGCGCGGGGCACCTCACATTTTCGCTTAGGCATCGATGCGGGATTGGCGCTGGTCGAACGCTTGCGGCCGCTGCTCTCGGGCCTGGCCCAGCCCAGCTATATGCTTGATCTGCCTGGCGGCTTTGGCAAAGTGGCGCTGGAATCCCGCAATGTGGAGAAAACCGCCAACGGACATCGCATCCGCGATTGCGCCGGTGTCTGGCACACCTATCCACCCTCGGGTTAAGGCGTTCAGCCCGGCAGCGGGTCAGGTCCGAAGCGATTGGGCCCACGCGTGCCCCGCTCGCAATGCCAGATCAGCAGGATGATGACGCCCGCCACCGGAATGCAGGCGAGGAAGATGAACCATCCTGATTTGTCGATGTCATGCAGCCGGCGGACATTGACGCTCAAGCTCGGCAGGATCAGCGCCACCATGATCACAAAGACGAAGAAGAAAGTGAAAATTCCGGCGCAAGTCGCCAGGAGCGCAAACAGATGGAAGTACCAATATTCCGATCTGGGCGCGCGCCCGTCGAAATTGGTGTAATTGCGAAAACCGGACTGAATTGATTCCACAAAGCCCATACCGCCCCCGCTTTTATGCCCGAAGCTGTCTTACATCCTTTCGGATGCCGCGCCTCGTTCCGGCCGCTCGCCCAAGCTCGCGACGCTCGTCGTTTTCGCATGTCCACAGGACATGCTCACATCCTTTCGGATGACACTCCTCGCCCCCGTAATCTCTTGAAAAAAGCGCTGATGCGATGGCGGGTCTGTTCGCGCTTCACCACGCCTGTGTCCGTGACCCAGTTGAGCTGAATCACCCGCCGGGGGCCTTCAAAGGCATGAAAGCCGTGCCAGGCATTGGGCTCATTCTTGAAAACCAACAGCGTGCCCTGGTCGGGCGGCACTTCGGCGATCACATCTTCCAGATTATCCGGGCCGCGCAGCAGCCTTAAACGGCCGGTTTTGGCTTCCCATTCATTGTTCATATAAATCAGCACCGTGATCAGCTTGGTGCGGCTGTCGGTGTGAATTTGTCCGTCCCGCGCCGCGGAAACCCCGCGCGCCGTCACCATGGTGGGGCGGCCCTTCAGGTCCACGCCCAATTTCTTCTCCACCGCGCGGGTAAAATCCGGTCCCTCAATCGCGGCGATGAAATCGGCAAAGGCGCGCCCGTATTTCAGGGTCGGCAGCGGAAAAGAACCGGGATGACTGACCAGGGGATAATCGGCGTTGATCGCCGCCATGGCTTCCGGCTTCACAAAACGCGGCACCATCAGAAAGGGAAACGGCTCGCGCGTCAGCGGCGCGGCATTGAAAGCATCCAGATCGATGGGCAGGGCGGCCATGGGTCCGAAATACTACCTCACAAACCAAAACGCAAAGGGCGCAGGGGGTCATCACAAAAAGATAGGGGGAGATCTTGCGATCTCCCCCTATCCCTTCGGCATTCCCGTTTGCCCCAGGGATGCCGTCGCGGAACCTCGTGAAAACTCCTTAGTTGGTGTTGTAGTGGATGATCTGACCGGTATTGCCGATGGCGCTGGATGTCAGGCTGGTTGAGCCGCCGATGTTGTAGATATTGGCGTTGACCGTGGATGCCACCGTGCCGTTGCTGATCTGCTTGTTGAAGATCGGCATATTCGGGGCGTTGGAGTCCGCCTCGAAGCTGTTGCCCAAGGCCGAACCCTGGAACACCGCATCGCCGGCGATATTGGTGACGCTGGCATTGATCTGCGAGGACGGATCGGCCGCATTACATTCCTGGTAGGAATGGGTTGAGGCATAGGTCGGGTCGGTCGAAACACTGACGCCGTTGCAAAGCACCTGGTTCTGGATGCCGATGCTGCCGCCGATATTGTTCAGGCTGGTATTGATGTTCGAACCGATGGAGGCGCCCGAACCGACGATCTGGCTGTTGTTCACCATCGTGTTGTTCATGGTGGTGATATCCATCAGGTTGCCGCCCGCCGCGCCCTGCACCGCCACGCTGCCGACCACGGTGTCGACATTGCCGTTCAGGTTGGACCAGTTGGTTTGGGTGTTGATCTGGGCGTTGTTGATCTGGCTGCCCGCGAACGAACCGTCGTTCCAGGTGCCGTATTGATCAGTACCCCCCGCGTAGGCGCACGTCGCCGACAGCATCGCTATTGCCGAAGCTGCCATAAGGGTTTTGACGCGATTGATCATAGAAGTTCTCCTGGTTGAATGCGACATTCTGATTGTAATAGGGCTGCGGATAAGGCGGAGCGTACGGATACGGCGAGTACGGATTGGGCTGTGCCGGATAGGCGCCGCCCGCGTAAATGTTGGGCGCGTAATCGGCCAGCGGATCCGCCGAGGTGCCGATCGGCGAGGCGCAGACCGCGCCCGGCGCGCGATAGACGCGGCCGATCATTTCCAGGATGCCGCGTTC
>CAIXUE010000280.1 GCA_903922545.1 uncultured Alphaproteobacteria bacterium
AGGTGATTTATGATAACGATGATGATCGCGATTGCCCGCAATCCATCGATATCTTTCCGGTATCCCGGTTTGTTTTGGACAGCCCGCGACTCAGTCATGATAATAGATTTATACTTCGTTCGGAGCCGTCAATTCCGTTATCGCAAGCGAAGCCGCGCCTGCGACGCGGCTAACCAGCGTCTTTTCAACCCAATCATGTTCCCATCTGCCTGGCAAAGTCTTCGATGTTATCTGCCACCAGATCAAAATTGTGGCCGTCGCCATTGCTCTTGTTAATGCTGGCGCGCTTGGGGGAATTGGGACCCAGTTCCAGTGGGCGCGGGAAGAAGCAGGTTTTGAGGCCGCATTTTTTCGCGCCATCCAGGTCGCTGGGGTGGGCCGCGCCCATCATCACTTCTTCGGGCTTCAGTTCCATCAGCTTGTACACGCCCGAATAGGTTTCCGGATCGGGTTTGTAGTGCTTGAAGAGTTCGCAGGAGAAGATGTTGTCCCAGGGCAGCTTGGCATGCTTGGCCATGTCGGCCAGCAGCGCCACGCTGCCGTTGGAGAGCGGGCCGATGATATATTTGCTCTTCAGCCGCGTCAGGCCGGCCACGGAATCGGGCCAGGCATCCAGCCGCCGCCAAACCATATTGATGTAGTGCTTCTGGTCGGCGGTGAGATTTTTGAGAGTCGGGAAAGAAGGAAGCACTTCTTCCAGACTCATGGCCTGGAGCTGTTCCAGATTCATCCAGGGCAGTTTGCCGGTGCGCACCGCCTCCATCGACTTGCCGTAATGGCCCAGCCGCCAGTCATCGGCCAGTTTGGCCCAATCCGCCTTGATGCCCTGTTTGTAGCCCCAGGCGGTGAGATCCTTGATGATGCTGCCGCGCCAATCCACCACCGATCCGAATGTGTCAAAGACGATGACCTTTACGCCTTCCAGTCCCGCTTTGACGGGACGGCCGGGCTTTGGCGTTTGGGCTTGTGCGGGACTTACAAGAGCGGCGCCGATGCTAAGGCCAAGACCGGCGGCAAGCATTTCGCGTTTGTCCATTTCCATTGCGATTTCCCCATGATGTTTTGATGGTTTTGTTTTTGAAAACGCCAGGCGAATGAAGGCCTGGAGGTTACTCCCGCCGCACCTATGCCGCCAGCGGGGAAAATCGGCCGGGAAGCGGGCCTTCTGGTATGGACAGGCGGCCCAAAAAAGCTTTTGCTTCCGCCCGATTTTGCCGCCGCGAACTTATTCCCAAGGAGAATGATATGGCTTCGATCCGCAATCTGGCGTTTGGCTTGGTTCTCCTGGCTGGCACGCCTGCGCTGGCGCAGACCCCTGCCGCGCCCGCTACGCCGCCCCCGCCGCCTTTCACCTTGACCAGCTCGTCCTTCCAGGATGGCGGCGTGATCCCGGACAAATATACCGGCGCTGTTCCCACGCCGGTCTCGCCTGCGCTCTCCTGGGTCAACACCCCCGCCGGCACCGCCAGCTTTGTGCTGATCATGCATGATCCTGACACCGCGCCGCGCAAGTCGGTGGTCGATATCCTGCACTGGATGGCCTTCAACATTCCGGGCACCGCGACCTCGCTGCCCGAAGGCGTGCCCACCAATCCCACGCTGCCCGACGGCACCGTGCAGCCGAACAATTTCGGCGGCCATCCCGGCTTCATGGGTCCGGGCGCCCGCGGCGTCTATCACCACTACACCATCGAGCTGTATGCGCTGGACACCAAACTCAGCCTGGGCGCGGATGCCACGCGCCAGCAGGTGGTGGATGCGATGGACGGCCATATCGTCGGCAAGGCCGTGATCGAGGGCCGTTTCCACCGCTAAGCGGGAAAATACGCCCGAATCCCGAGCTTTTGGCTGCTTGTTCGGGCGGGCGCGGCCCTGTAGTTTGCGCCCGCCTTAGAACAGCGAAAGTCCGCCATGCCCTTGCTGCGATTCATCCCCGAAGCCACCGACATCGATTTCGTGGGCATGCGTTATATCGCCTTCGCGATTGACGGGTTTTTGCTGGTGATTTCGATTTTTTCGATCTTTTTCTGGCACGGCTTCAACCTTGGCATCGACTTCAAGGGCGGCGTGTTGATGGAGATCAAGTCGGCGCAGGTGATCAATGTGGGCGATATCCGCCGCGATATCATCTCGTTCGGCTTCAGCGATCCGGTGGTGCAGAATTTCGGCGGTGGTGAGTGCAACCAGCCGGTCAACAGCTGTGTGATGATCCGCGTGCTGCCGCGCCAGGCCGGTGCGGGCGAAAGCCAGGACATCATCGACCAGCAGGTGGTCAGCACGCTTAAGGCCAAGCTGGGATCGCATTATACCTATCGCCGCACCGATGTGGTGGGCCCCAAGGTCAGCAACGAACTGTTCAATGACGGCGTTGCCGCCACGTTGCTGGCCATCGCCATGATCGCGATTTATGTCTCGGTGCGGTTTGAGTGGCAGTATGGCGTGGGCGCGGCTGTCGCCACCGGCCATGACGTGCTGGTGACGGCGGGAGTGTTTTCGGTGTTGGGGCTGGATGTTGGTTTGAACTCGGTGGCGGCGCTGCTGTCCCTGGCCGGTTATTCGATCAATGACACCGTGGTGGTGTTCGACCGAATTCGTGAGAACCGGCGCAAATACAAGCGCATGAAGCTGGGCGACCTGATCAATCTTTCCACCAACCAGAT
>CAIXUE010000281.1 GCA_903922545.1 uncultured Alphaproteobacteria bacterium
CTTTGGCCTTGGCCGCGATCTGGCTGGAAGAATCCTTGGAAGCTTCGCTTTCGTCCCAATCAATCTTGAGCCGGCTTTTGGCCTGGAAGGCCGACCAGGTGTCCTTGGCGATGATGGCGACGCCGGGCATGCATTCGACGGGCTTGCCGGTGCCTTCAACGGCAAAGGCGTCCACCACATTGGGCATCGCCTTGATCTCGGCCTCGTTGAAGGAGCGAACCTTGCCGCCCACCGCCGGGCACTTCGTGTAGCTGGCGTAGAGCATGCCCGGCAGCTGAACGTCGATGCCGTAGAGCGGCTGGCCGGTGACGATCTTGGGATCGTCCACGCCGCGATGGCGCCGGCCCAGCAGGCGATATTCGGCGCGGGTCTTGAGCGTCAGGCTTTTGGGATCGGGCACCGGCATTTTGGCGGCTGCCGCCACCAGTGAGCCATAGGTGGCCGTGCGGTTGCTGGCTGCATGGGTGAGAACAGAATCCTTGGCCGTGATGCTGGCCGGATCGACATTCCATTTCTTGGCGGCTGCCGCCACCAGCATCGCCTTGGCGCCGGCGCCGGCCTGGCGCAGTTGATCCCAATTGCGGGGAATGGAGGTTGAGCCGCCGGCGCCCTGGGCACCGTACATCTTCATATTCACATCGGCCTGTTCCACCACGACATGGTTCCAGTCCGCGTCCAGTTCTTCGGCGATGATCAGGCCGAAAGCAGTCTTGATGCCCTGGCCGATTTCCGGATTCTTGGAAAAGACAGTGACGGTATTGTCGGGCGCGATGCGGACAAAAGCGTTGATCGGCTCGTCCTTGCCGGTGTCGGCTGCCGTGGCTGCGAAAGCCTGGCTGGGCAGATGAAATCCCAGTACCAGGCCCGCGGCGCCCGCGCCGGAAAGCTTCAAAAAGCTGCGGCGGCCCAGCGCCAGCGGCTCGTCGGCCGGCATACTCCGCACCTCGCGGATCAACTCGGCGAAATACGCATCGGATTCAGCGAATTTGGCGTTGAAGGGCATGGGTGCCTCCTTGAAGTGCGTTTAATCAGTTCTGTGCCGCCTGCTTGCGCAGGGAAGCGACGTCTTTGGCCGTCAGTTGTGCGCCCTTGGCGCCGAAACGGGCGGTGATGTAGTTGGACACGGCTGCGATATCGTCGTCGGAATAACCGTCGCCGAAGGCGGGCATGAAGATCTTGCCCTGCGCCGTGGTGCGGTTGACGCCATTGATGACCGTCTGCGCCACATTGGTGGCGCTGGGGTCGTTGACCGCCCGCACATTGGTGAGCGTGGCGTAATGGGTGACAGGACTGACGCCCGTCCAGTCGTGACAACTGGCGCAGGCCCCGGCGAAGATTTTCTCGCCGCGCGAGTTCACATCATCAGCCTCGGGAACGCCTTCGGTGTAGGAGGCCGGTGCCGGCGTGTTCTTGGTATGCGGCAGATCGGTGGATTGGGCCGGGACGCTGCGCAGATAGGCGACCAGGGCGTGGCTGTCGCTGGGCGTGAGAAAGGTCAGGCTGTTATCGGCTGCGTCACCCATCGGGCCGGCGGCGCCGCCATGGCCTTCGGCATGGCCGGTGGAAAGATAGGAATAAACATCCGCGTCGTTCCAATCGCCAAGGCCGGAATCCTTGTCGCTGCTGATGTTATAGGCGCGCCAGCCGGCGGTGAGGGCGCCAGCGAATTTGCGCCGGTTGTTCATCGCGTAGGCAAGGTTGCGCGGGGTGTGACATTCGCCGCAATGGCCCAAGGCTTCCGCCAGATAGGCGCCGCGGTTCCACTCAGCGTTTTGCGCGGGATTGGGGCGGAAACGTTCATCGGCGTTGTAAAAATAGTCCCACGCGGCCATCAGGATGCGGTTGTTGAAGGGCCAGGAAAGTTTGTCTTCCCGGGCCGGCGCGTGAACCGCGGGCAGGGTGAAAAGATAAGCCTTGATCGCCAGCGCATCGGCGTCGGTCATGTACGTATAAGAAGTGTAGGACATGGACGGATAGAGCCGCTGGCCATCGGCGCGAATGCCCTTGC
>CAIXUE010000282.1 GCA_903922545.1 uncultured Alphaproteobacteria bacterium
CGAACGGCGCTTCTTGCGGTCCTTGACGCCCTGCGTGTCGAGCACGCCGCGGATGATGTGATAGCGAACGCCCGGAAGGTCCTTCACGCGGCCGCCGCGGATCAGCACAACGCTGTGCTCCTGAAGATTGTGGCCCTCGCCCGGAATGTAAGTCAGCGCTTCGAAACCGTTGGTCAGGCGCACCTTGGCGACCTTGCGCAGCGCGGAGTTCGGCTTCTTCGGCGTCGTCGTATAGACGCGGGTGCAAACGGCGCGCTTTTGCGGGCAGTTCTGCAGGGCCGGAACTTTGTTGCGCTTGGGCTTGGAGCCCCGCGGCTTGCGAATGAGCTGATTGACTGTCGGCATTCCTGACTTCCCTTTTTTCACCAGCGCGGCCGCGCCGGATGAACGAAAACAAAAACCGGACGCGGGGGACAAATGCCCCGGTCCGAACCTTGCGGAGGACTGGAGGGTTCAGACCCCCGAGTCGCGCTTTTCAAGCTCTTAAACTGGCTTCCCAACAGCGTTTTTGCGTTTTCAACGCAGACAGCCTGCCCTGGAAGGTGGCGCTATATATCCACGGGGGATCACAGGGTCAAGCGCGCCAGAGCAAGGAAATTACAAGGGATGGCGGGCTGGGGCCAAGCCGCCTCCCCGGCGCATATTGCCTGTGGTTTACTCCGCTACATATATGAGAATGATTCTTATTAACTGAATTGCCTGAGCGTTTGCCACGCCGCCGTCAGAAGCGCCTATTCAGGTAAAATTCGACCGGCACCACCAGATCGATGGGATTGCCGGTGACGTCCGCCGGCGGCTTGGGCAAAGGCTGGGCCCGTTGCAGCAACGCCAGGGTTTCCTGATCGAGCGCGTCATAGCCAGAGCTTTTCTGGATATTGGACGCCAGCACATTGCCATCGCGGTCCATGGTGAAGTGCAGCATCACCACACCCTGCTGCTGGCGCATCTGGGCGGATTGCGGATAACGCTTGGCCTGTTCCAACCGGGCCAGAAGCTGCCCCTGCCAATTGAGCGCCGCATGCGATGTACCGGTGGCGGCCTGGGGCGCCGTTGGCGCAGGTGGCGTCGCGGTGCTGGGGGCCACAGCTATCAAAGGGCTGGGCGGCGGGGCGATGTTGATCAAGGGCACGGGCGCGGTGATGAGAGAAGGCTTGATCAGCGCGGGCGCTGGCAATGGCAGCGGCAAGTCTTCGGGCTTCTTCTTCTGCACCTCGATGTGAACCGTTACGATCTCAGGCGGATGAATGATGTTGGCCTGACGCAGGCCCTCGACCAAGGCAAAGATCACCACGATATGGGCCAGGGCCGTGACAGCGATGGCGGAAAGTCTGCTGCGCAGCGGCAACTGGGCAGAGCGCGTTACCCTCGCCTTGTGGGCGCCGGCCGCGGCAAAACCGTTTTGCGGCGATGGCGTATTCATTCTGCTGCCTTGCCGCCCAATCCGATCCCGCGCGTCCGCGCCGCTATAGCGATATTCCGGGGCCGGGGCAAAAACCGTCATGTCACAGCTCCGCCCACTGGCGGATCAGGTTGTGGTAAATATTGGTGAGTTGGCGGACTTGCGGATCATTGCGGCCCAAGCGAACGACAAGTTCCTGAATGGCATTGTCCATGTCGAACGTCATGCGGCGGGCATGACTGTCCTTGATCATGCTTTGCAGCCAGAAAAACGAAGCGACCCGCACCCCGCGCGTGATGGGCGTGACCATATGCAGGCTGGTGGAGGGATAAAGCACCGCATGACCGGCCGGCAGCTTGATCCGGTGCGAGCCGTAATAATCGTCAATCACCAATTCACCGCCGTCATAGTCTTCCGGCTCTGACAGAAATAGAGTGACGGAAAGATCGGTACGGATGCGCAAGCCGGTCAGATGATCGCCGCGAATACAATTATCGACATGCTCGCCGAAAAATTTGCCCGGACCGTAGCGATTGAACAGCGGCGGAAAGATATGAAGCGGCACCGCGGCGGAAATGAACAGCGTGTTGGCGGACAACGCCGAGATGACGCGCTTGCCCAGGGCGCGTGAGGTTTCCCCGTCCGGCGGCAATTGCTCGTTCTGTTTGACTTCCGCCGATTGCGCCCCTGCCGTCGAACGGCCGTCTTCCCAGCTTTGCGCATCCATGATGCGGCGGAAATCCGCCACATCGTGTTTGCTCAAAACATCTGGGATGCAGATCAGCATGGGAACGTCCTAGAATTTCACCTCCGCCGTGAGCGACACGGCCCGGCCGGGAGCGATCTGAACAAAGGGGACGGCGCTTTGATACAGCGCGTTGTAATAGGTCGTGTCAAAGATATTCTGCACATTGAACTTGACCATGATGTTCTTGGTGGCAACGGCCTCAACAAAGGCGTCGAAGCGCCAATGCGAAGGCAGCATGGTCGGGTATGGCGCGCCCGGATAAGCCACACCGCCATTCGCCGACAGAAGCGAGCCGCCCTCGATCCTGGAGTCGTAGAGCGCCTGTCCACCCACGGCCAGCCAATCCCGCACATCATATTTGGTGAGCAGGTTGAAGGATTGCGGCGCGATATTGGCGAGCTGCAGCCCGACATTGCTTGGCACGATATCGCGGGTGACTTTCGGATCCATCACCACCAGACCGCCCTGAACACTCCAGTCGTCGGTGATGTTGCCGCTGACGCCCAACTCCACGCCGTCCACCCGATACGCGGCATTGGCATAGACCTGGCCGCTGGTATAGCCGGGAAGGTTCGCGGGCGCGGTTTCGCGCGCATTGGTCACGTCGGTTTTGAACAGCGCCGCGGTGGCCAGCAGATGGTCGTCGAACAGCGACCATTTCACGCCAGCTTCATAGGCCTTGCTTTTTACAGGTCCGAAGATCTGCGAGGTCGGCTGGGTCGGCGCCAGGCCGCCATAGGCGCTGGCGGTGGCGTCCAGTTCATCGCCCACAGGATCAGAAGCGGTGGCGAAAGCGGCATAGAGGCTGACATCTTCCGTCGGCTTGACCACAAAGCCGGCGTTATAGCTGGCAAGACCAGTGCTGTATTTCTGCGATGCGGTGTTGTTGGCCGACGTAATGCCATAATCGTCATACCGGATACCGGCGTTGAAAATGATAAAATCTTTATAGTTCGCCGTATCCATCACATAACCGGCATTGGTGTTGACCTGATAGCGCTGCGGATTGGTGCTGAGCGTGGGCGTGTTGCTGGTCAGAATGATGTTGGTGGGCGATGCGACCGGCACGATGGGAGCGCCCGAGGATGTGAAGGCGCTGGCGCCCGTGGTCAGTTCCGACGTCAGGCCGCTATAGCCGGCGATGCTGATATGCTCACTGGAAAATTCTCCACCCACGACGGCGGTGTTGTGGATTTCACCGGTGTCGAAGAAGAAGGTGGCCTGGGGCTGGTCCACCAGCACGGTGACGGGCTCATAGCGGCTTTGGGCGTTGAGCTGGGTGTAACCGGAAAATTTCGTCGTGGAAGATGAAAATGGCGCCGTGGCCACCGTGGTGGCGCTGGGGTTTTCCGGAATGGTGCCGATATAGTTCAGCAGCGAATGGCTCTGGCGCGCGCCATTTTCCAGCGTGACCCAATCTGCCGGCTGCCAGGTGATATCCAGGCCACCCGACGCCTGCTGGGATTTGGAAAAGTCGCGGTTGATCGCACCGTAATAGGTGTCGCGTGAGACATCGCCCGACGTCACCGGCCGGCGCGCCAGGGGATTATAGGGCACCCCGAAATCGGGAATGCCGTACATGTCGGTGTAAGAATAATTGGCCTCGACAGTCAGGTCGCTTGACGGACGCCATGTCACCGCGCCAGCAACGCCGCGGCGATTGTCGGTGGTGTAATCGCGGCCGGCGACATCGGCGTCCTGGATCATGCCGTTGACGCGCACGTCCAGGGTGGAATCGATTTCCTGATTGATGTCGGCGGTGAGGCGGCGGGTATTGTCACTCATCCCGCCGGTGGCTTCGAAGTCGTAAAAGGTGCCGGCCTGGGCCTGTTTGGTCACCACATTCAGTGCGCCACCGGTGGTGCCACGGCCCGAAAAGCTGGACGCGGGGCCTTTGAGGATTTCCACCTGCTCGGTATCGAAATTCTCACGCACCAGCACGCCCGGATCGCGCACGCCGTCAACGAAAACATCGTTGCGGGCATCGAAGCCCCGGATGAAAAAGCGGTCGCCAAAAGCGTTGCCGCCCTCGCCCGAGCCCAGCGTCACGCCGGCGGTGCTGGTGATCACATCGCGTAGCGAGGTGGCGTTTTTGTCGTCCAGCGTTTCCTTGGTCAGAACCGTCTCGGTGCGGGGCGTATCGAGAATGGATTGCGTAAATTTGCTGGAGGACAGGCGGTCGGCTTTGTAGGGCGCCAGGGGATCGGAATAGGGATCGGCATCGGGAGCGACCTGCCCTTCGACCTGCACCGGGCCCAGCTGGACCGCGTTGCTGCTCTGGGCAAAGGCGGCGGAGGACAAGGTCAAAGCCAGGGCGCTGGTGGCGAGCAAAAGGGCCTTGCGGTCCCGAGACATTGTAAAAAACATAGACAAACCCCTCAAACGCCAGAAAATGATATTGCGATTTATTCGCAACTGATTGGCGTTTAAAGGTCCTGCCAAAGCTTGTAAATGCAACTCATTCGCAAAATAGGAGGCGGTTTGCCTCAGGCGGCGCAAGGGCCGTGGGCAACGGAAAACCTACGAAAACAGGTCGAAACGGGTGCCGGCCACGCGGGCCTCATGCTCCAGCAGCTTGCGCTTGAGCGGCAGGCCGCCGGCATAGCCGGTCAGGCTGCCATCGCTGCCGATGACCCGGTGACAGGGCACGATAAGTGCGATGGGATTGGCGCCATTGGCCGCGCCCACGGCGCGGGCAGCTTTGGGAAAACCGATCTTTTTGGCCAGAGCGCCGTAGCTGGTGGTGACGCCGAACGGGATATCGCACAGCGCCTCCCACACCTGTTTGTGGAATTCGGGACCCTCCGCCGCCAGTTCAAAATCAAATTCCCTGCGCTTGCCTTTGGCATATTCGCCAACCTGACGGCGCACATCGGCCAAAGCCTTGGCGTTGCGCTCAGCCAGTGGATCGACCTTCGCCGCGCCCTTGGGGCTGAGATAGAAGCGCAGCACCCTGCCCTTCTCATCCACCCAGGCGGCGAAATCGGTGAAGGGCGATTCAATAATGTCCCAATAATGTTTCATGCCACTTCCTTCAGATACGTCCACAAATGCATGGTGGCGAGGCTGCGATGGGGCGCAAAGCGCGTCATCAGCGCCGCTGTTTTTTCCTGATCTGGCCGTTCGGAAAGTTTGTGCAGCTTCTGCAGCGCCGTGGCCAAGGCGCTGTCGCCCACCAGAGTTGCGTCGGCAAAGCCCACCCGCATCATCACATAGCGCGCCGTCCAGGTGCCGATGCCGCGCTGGGCGGTGAGTGTTTTTTCCGCCGTGATGGCCGAGCCTTGCTGCAGATTTTCGATTGCCAGATCGCCCTTGGCCACGGCGGCGGCGGCATCGATCAGGTAACTGGCCTTGGAACCCGAAAAACGGTGCGCTTTCAGTTTGGCGACACTGAGATCGGCCACGCGTTCAGGCGTGGGATGGGTTCGCATATCGCCAATTTTTTCACCCGCCATTTCGATCAGGTCGCGGCGCAGACTGCCGGCGAATTTGATGTGTATCTGCTGGCCGATAATGGCCCAGGTCAGCGAGTCAAAGCCGGTCGGCAGGTTGGGCAGACGCAGGCCCCGGCGCGGCGCCACGAATTTGGCGTGGCGGCTTTCGAACAGCGACACTTCATTGTTGAGGCCCAGCATCCGAAGCGCCACGTCATGGACAAAAGCCATGCTGGCGGGCGAAAGCTTTTTGGCGGCCTCCAGCCGCGCCCAGGCGCCTTCCTTTTCCAGGCTCAGCTCCAGGATGACGGGGCCGTCTTCGGTCAGAAGCGCTTTCCAGATCTTGTTGCCTTCACTGCGCTCGGTCAGGCCTTGCGGATCGCGGGCGTGGTAGCCCAGCACTTCGTTGGCCCGGTAGCCGGCCGGAAGCTGGATCAGAAAGACC
>CAIXUE010000283.1 GCA_903922545.1 uncultured Alphaproteobacteria bacterium
CCCCGTTCCGCGTGGCGCAGGGCATTGAAGAAGTGCCGATTGACTGGAAGAGCGGCAATCCCGTTGCCCCCGGCACGCCGGGCGCAGTGCTGGAAGCCTTCAAGGCCGGCACGGCGCCGGGCGAAGCCAATGCGCCCGGCATGGGCGTCGGCGCGGATGACGGCACGCAGACCGTTTCCACCGGACCCGGCACTTCACTGGGCGGCGCGCCCACGGTTCGCACCGCGCCGGGTGATGTGGGCGAAGGCACCGGCGGGCTCTATTAGGTGCGTACCGCATAGCGGTGCGCTTTTCCGTCTGCCCCTGCGCGCTTCGTGGCGATGCCTATCGAGAGGAAGACAGTGATGCCAGTCGAACTTGGATATGCCGCAATTCCGGTGCCAAGCGTGCCGCAAGCGAAGGCTTTTTTTGAGGCGCTGTTCGGCTGGAAATTCGAGGTTTCCGGCCCCGGTTCAGCACACGTTGGCAATACGAAATTGCCGTTCGGGTTCTCGACCGGCGGCCCGACCGATTATTCCAATCTCTATTTCCAGGTTACCGACATAAAAACGATGATCGCAAATGTTGACACTCTGGGTGGCAGCGCAGGGAACATCAATGAGAGCGCTGCTGGACTCATGGCGGTTTGCAAGGACGATCAAGGAACGGGGTTCAGTTTGTGGCAGCCCACCCCGGGGTTCGCGGCGTGATCCAATAAGTAAATTAGGATACTTCCCTTTTTTCCGGGCTTTACGTCCCGTCCCGACATCCCTATATCGCTTCCATGCGCCCCGAAATCGAACGCTCCGTTGCCGAAATCCAGCAGGCTCTCGCCCTGCTGAGGAGGCATCTTTGACTGGGACAAATCGCTGCGCCGCCTGGATGAGCTGAACGCCAAGGCCGAAGACCCCGCCATCTGGAACGACCCCATCGCCGCGCAGAAACTGATGCGCGAACGCCAGAAGCTTGATTCATCGCTGGGCACGGTGCGCGGCCTCGAAAACGAACTGGCCGACGCCGTCGGCTTGATCGAAATGGCGGAAGCCGAAAACGACGCCGCCATGGTGGGCGATGCCGAAAAAGCCATCCTGGCGCTGTCTGCCCGCGCCGAAAAACAGCGGCTGCAATCCATGCTGTCCGGGGAAGCGGACGGCAACGACGCCTATCTGGAAATCCATGCCGGGGCCGGCGGCACCGAAAGCCAGGATTGGGCCTCCATGCTATTTCGCATGTACACGCGCTGGGCCGAGCAGCATGACTATAAATTGCAGCTGATCGAGGAAAGCGAAGGCGAAGCGGCGGGACTGAAATCTGCCACCATTCGCGTCAATGGCGACAATGCATATGGCTGGCTGAAATCGGAAGCGGGCGTGCACCGGCTGGTGCGGATTTCGCCCTTCGATTCCGCGGCGCGGCGGCACACGTCTTTCACCAGCGTCACCGTCTATCCGGTGATTGACCAGTCCATCAATATCGAGGTGCCGGAAAAAGACGTGCGCATTGACGTCTATCGCGCCTCAGGCGCGGGCGGCCAGCACGTCAACAAGACCGAAAGCGCCGTGCGCATCACGCATATTCCCACCAACATCGCGGTGGCCTGCCA
>CAIXUE010000284.1 GCA_903922545.1 uncultured Alphaproteobacteria bacterium
CCGGCGGCGGAAAGCGGAACAGGGATTTGTCGTCCATGCGCGGCGGATCGATGATCTTGCCGGGATTGAAAAGACCGATGGGATCCAGCTCACGCTTGATGGCGCGGAAAGCGTCGTTCAGCACCGGCCCGAACTGCCAGGAAATCCATTCGCCGCGGCAGAGGCCATCCCCGTGCTCGCCGCTGAAGGCGCCTTTGTATTTGCGCACCAATGCGCCGGCTTCTTCGGCAATGGCGCGCATGCGCGCCGCGCCGCCCCGGCGCATATCCAGGATGGGCCGCACATGCAGCGTGCCCACCGAAGCATGGGCATACCAGGTGCCATGGGTGCCATTGCGGGCAAAAACTTCCGTCAGGCCCGCGGTATATTCCGCCAGATGCTCCAGCGGCACAGCGCAATCTTCAATAAAGCTGACCGGCTTTCCATCGCCTTTCAGGCTCATCATGATATTGAGGCCGGCCTTGCGCACTTCCCACAAATTTTTCTGTGGCGCCTCATCCGCCATTTCCACCACACCGCCAGGCAATCCCAGGTCGCCCATCAGCGCCGACAAATCCTTGAGCTTGCGCGCCAGAACAGATTTGTCATCGCCGGAAAATTCCACCAGCAGAATGGCGTCGGGCCGGCCGATCAGAGCGGTTTCAATGGTGGGGCGGAACGCCGGATTGGTGAGGCTGAGTTCGATCATGATGCGATCGACCAACTCGACCGCCGTGGGCGCCAGCTTGACGATATGCTGGGCGGCATCCATCGCGGCATGGAAGGTGGGAAAATTGACCACGCCCAGCACCCGCGCCTTGGGCAGCGGCGCCAGCTTGAGGGTGATGTCCTTGGTGAAAGCCAGCGTGCCTTCCGAACCCACCAGCAGATGCGCCAGGTTCACGCTGCCGTCCTTGGTGTAAGGCAGTACATTCTGGTTGTCGAAGATGTCGAGATTATAACCCGCCACCCGGCGTAGCACCTTGGGCCAATTTGCTTCGATTTCGGCGCGATGTTTCTGCGCCAGTCCGCGCACAAAATCGGCGATCTGCGCTGCGCGGCCGGTAAGGCCATCCACCGGCCCGAACGCCACTTCCGCGCCGTCCGACAAAAACGCGGTAATGCCCGCAACGTTGTGCACCATGTTGCCGTAGGCGATGGAACGCGAGCCGCAGCTGTTGTTGCCCGCCATGCCGCCCAGCGTCGCCTGGGCGCTGGTGGAAACATCCACCGGATACCAAAGGCCATGTTTCTTCAGCGCGGCATTGAGATGATCCTGCACCAGGCCCGGCTCAACCCTGGCCGTGCGGCCTTGCGCATCAATCTCCAGAATGCGGCGCAGATATTTGGTGGTGTCGATCACCAGCGCCGCGCCTGTTGTCTGACCGCACTGGCTGGTGCCCGCACCGCGCGGCAGCACTGGCACTTTCAGGTCGCGGGCAATGGCAATGGCGGTTTTGACGTCTTCCTGGGTGCGGGGCACGAAAACGCCCACCGGCATGATCTGGTAGATGGAAGCGTCGGTGGCATAACGCCCGCGCGATCCGGTATCGAACAGGACCTCGCCGCCGGTCTCGGCGGCCAGCCGCCGGGCCAGAGCCGTGGATATGTCA
>CAIXUE010000285.1 GCA_903922545.1 uncultured Alphaproteobacteria bacterium
AGCGACGAGCGCCGCGAGCTTGGGCGAGCGGCCGAGCATTTTTATAGGCATTGCTGCATGACAGAAACTCTTTTCTATCATCTGGAGCGGCGGGCGCTTGAAGAAGTGCTGCCCGGCCTGGTCGCCAAATCGCTGGAGCGTGGCTGGCGGGCGGTGATCCGCACGGATTCGTCCGAACGCTCCGACATGCTGGACAGTCTATTATGGACCTATGACGACCAGAGTTTTCTGGCCCATGCCCAGTCGGGCGATGGTGAGCCGGCGCGCCAGCCGGTGCTGATCACGGTGGAGGATGAAAATCCCAATGGCGCGAAGATTTTGTTCTGTGTGGGCGGCGCGGCGCCGTCCGACTGGAGCGACAGCAAACTTTCCGATCTGGCGCGGATCGTGCTGGTGTTCGATGGCCGTGATGAAGCGGCGTTGACGGGCGCACGGGCGGCCTGGAAAGACGCCAGAGCCGGCGGCCATGATGTCACCTACTGGAAGGAATCGCCTTCCGGAAAATTTGAAAAGCAGAATTAGACATGTTCAGTCCTCTCACCATCGGCATGTTCGTCATCAATATGGCAATGGCCTATCATTCCATCCGCAACGGCAAGTCGCCCATGTGGCTGGCGGCGCTGGGGCTGATTTCGCTGTCCGGCTTTGTGATGGGCGGCTTCAGCTTTCTGGCGAATATTGGATTGTGGGTGGCCTATCTTATTTTCGCGGTCGTTCCCGACACCTGGAACAGCCATGGCGCGCGGCAATGGCGCAGCGGCATGGCCAAAGCCGCCGACCCCGGCCGCAGTTACCGGCAGGCCAAGCGCCAGGCGGAGCAGGTGGGGTCGGTGGATGCCAAGCGCGAACTGGCGGAGGAATCCGTCAAGCGCGGCCTCTATGCGGAAGCCATCGCGCTTTATGAAGAAGCGATGCAGGGGCCTTTGGGCGCCGCCGATCCGGTGCTGCTCAAAGGGCTGGGCCGGGCGCGGATGCTGTCGGGCGATGGCGCGGGCGCCGAGCAGCTGTTCCAGCAATTGAAGGCGGTTGATCCTGCGGCCATGGATGCGGATGTGGAGCTGGATTATGCCCGCGCCCTGGAGATGCAGGGCAAGAATGACGCGGCGGTGCGCCAGTATCAGGCGGTGGCCAACCGCTATCCGGGCGAGGAAGCGCGCACGCGTTATGCGCTGCTGCTGGAAAAGCTGGGCCGCGAGGCCGATGCCCAGGCGATATTCCAGGAAGTGATTGTTTCGGTGAAGGGCGCGCCGTCCTATTACCGCTCACGCCAGGAAGAATGGTTCAAAATCGCCCGGCAGCACGCGAAGTAAAATCAGTCTTTTTTGGAGAGTCTGGTCAGCATGGCGGTCTGCTTGTGCCACTGGCGGATCGGCACCGCCGGATAGCCGGCCACCGTTTCGCCCGCCGCCACATCGCGCATCACGCCGCTTTTGCCCGCGATCTTGGCGCCCTTGCCGAGTGTAACATGATCGCTGATCGAAACCGCGCCGCCCACCATCACATAATCGCCGATCACGGCCGAGCCCGCCACGCCCGCTTGCCCCGCGAAAACGCAGGCCTTGCCGATGCGCACATTGTGGGCGATCTGCACCAGGTTATCGAGCGCGGTCATGTCGCCGATCACCGTGTCGCCCAACCCGCCGCGGTCAATCGAACAGTTGCTGCCGATCGAGACCTGATTGCCGATCACAACGCGCCCGACATGCGACAGGCGCACCGGGCCGCGCGGGCCAGGCACAAAGCCGAAGCCTTCGCCGCCGATGGCGACATTGGAGGAGATATTCACGCTGTCGCCGATCACGGCGTGGCTGATGCTGCAATTGGCGCCGACCACCGCTTGCGCGCCGATGCGCACGCCGTCTTCGATCACGGTGTTGGCGCCGATGCGGCTGCCCGCGCCGATCACGGCATGTTCGCCGATCACCGCGCCGGCGGCGATGGCGCAGCCTTCACCAATCTGGGCGGTTGCCGCGATCACGGCCCTGGCATGAATGAAATTCTGCGGCGCGCCAGCGGGATAAAAAATCCTGCCCAGTTCGGCAAAGGCCAGGCGCGGATCGGCGGACAGCAGCAGCGCCGAACCATTGTGCGGATAATCGCTGAGTTTTTTGCTGGTGACGATCACGCCGGCATGGCTTCGGGCGAAAGCCGGCGCATGACGGATGGCGCAAAAAACCGCGACGTCATTTTTGCTGGCTTGTTCCAG
Organism: uncultured Alphaproteobacteria bacterium; assembly: GCA_903922545.1. The sequence goes on from CAIXUE010000285.1 coordinate 2,207, forward strand.
ATCGGCGATGTCATGCACCAACTGGCCGGCGCGCTCGGGCTGCGCCAGTTCCGCGCCGATTTTTTCGGCCAGCGACGAAAGGGTGAAAGGCCCTTCCGGCTTAAAGAATTTGTATTCGGACATCCGTGCCCCCACGTGCCGCGACGAAAGACGCTAACATGGATGTAACCCGGAAAGAAGCAAGGATATCGGGGGTTTGATCGGGGAACCGGCGGTCAATTCGCTGCTGCGCCGCAGTATGGCTCATCAATTGTCTGCCATGGCGGTGTCATATTCCTCCTGCGCCGCCAGCCATAACCGTTCCTGCGCGTCCAGCTTGCGCGCGGCTTCGGCGCGTTTCTTGGAAACGGCGCTGCCCTTGGCGGGATCCTTTGCGAACAGCAAAGGATCGGACAGGCTGCGGTCCAGCTTGGCGAGTTCCGCCTGCAGGGCGGCGACCTGGGATTCGGCGGCGTCGATACGTTCCTTGAGCGGCTTGAGGCTCTGGCGCTTTTCGGCGGCGCTGCGCCGGGCGGCTTCGCGGTCGGGTTTGGCTTCGGGTTCCGTGCGCCGGGTCGGGCTGTTGTCGCCCGACAGAAGAAAGCGGCGGTAATCATCGAGATCGCCGTCATACGGCGTGACCTTGCCATCGGCTACCAGCAGCAGCCGTTCGGCGGTGGCTTCGATCAGGCGGCGGTCATGGCTGACCAGGATCACCGCGCCGTCGAAATCATTGAGAGCGGTGAGAAGTTCGCCGCGCGCGTCAATGTCCAGATGGTTGGTGGGCTCATCCAGAATAAGAAGATTTGGCTTGTCCAACGTCGCCAGCGCCAGCATCAGGCGGGCGCGCTCGCCGCCGGAAAGGCTGCCCACTTTGGTGAGCTGTTTTTCGGTGGTGAAGCCGAAGCCGCCCAACTGGCCGCGCACCTGTTCCACCGTCAATTTGGGCCGCATCGCCGAAAGCGTTTCGATGGGCGTCAGCTTCAGATTCAGTTCTTCCTGCTGATGCTGGGCGAAATAGCCAACCACCAGTTTGCGCGCGGGCGTGAATTCGCCGCCCATGCTTTGCAGTTTGCCCGCCAGCAATTTGGCGAAGGTGGATTTGCCGTTGCCGTTCTTGCCCAGCAGCGCGACGCGGTCGTCCGGATCGAAGCGGAAGGACAGATTGGTGAGGATGGGCTTGCCGGCTTCGTAACCCACACTGGCGCGGTCCATGGTGATCAGCGGCGGGCTGGCGCCGGTGGCGGCGGGAATGCGGATGGGGGCGACATGCTCGTCCACCGGCACTTCCACCACGCTCAGCCGGGACAGCATCTTCATGCGGCTTTGCGCCTGGCGGGCCTTGGAAGCTTTGGCCTTGAAGCGGTCAACAAAGGCCTGCATGTGGGCGCGCGCCAGTTCTTGCTTCTTGGCGAAAGCGGTGTCGAGGGCGCGCTGCGCCGCGCGGGTCTGCACGAAGGTGTCGTAACCGCCGGTATAGAGTTTGAGCTTGCCGCGCTCCAGATGCAGGATGAATTCCGCCGCCGTGTTGAGCAGGTCGCGGTCGTGGCTGACGATCAGCACCGTGCCGCGATAACGCTGCAGAAAATTCTCCAGCCACAGCACGCCTTCCAGATCGAGATAGTTGGTGGGTTCGTCCAGCAGCAGAAGATCGGGCGCGGAGAACAGGATGGCCGCCAGCGCCACGCGCATGCGCCAGCCGCCGGAAAATTCGCGGCAGGGGAGAAGCTGGTCTTCGGCCGAGAAACCAAGACCGGCCAGAATTTCAGCGGCGCGGGCCGGCGCGGTGTAGGCGTCGATAGCATCCAGACGTTGATAGATATCGCCCAGCCGGTGGCCGTCGGTTTCATGTTCGGCTTCGGCCAGAAGCTTTGTGCGTTCCTTGTCGGCTTCCAGCACGGTGTCGATCAGGCTGACATCGGTGCCCGGGGCTTCCTGCGCCACAGCGCCCAGGCGCCAGGCGCTGGGCCAGCTCACACTTCCGTCATCGGGTTGCAGTTCGCCCTGGATGACCTTGAAAAGCGTGGTTTTGCCCGCGCCATTTCGGCCGACCAGGCCGATGCGCCGGCCGGCGGGCAGGTTGGCGCCCGCGCCGGACAGGATTTCCCGCCCGGCGATCCGCACCACAATATTGTCGAGCGCCAGCATGGCCGGGCGTATAGCATGAGGAACACGGAGAAAAAGCGTGATATTTGGCGCGGCCAAGAAATCCTTCTGGTTCCTGATTCTTCTGGCCTTGGCGGCGCCGGCTTTGGCGGAAACGCCCTCCAAAACCTGCGTCACCATGATCAAGGCCGCCACGGGCAAGCGCCATGCGAGCGCGGTTCCCGCCGATTGCTGGCGCATGGGTCCGCTCAGGCTGGGCATGAAGCTGGCGCTGGTGCGCACCGTGCTGGGCGCGCCGGACACCAGCCAGGACGCTTTGCTGACCTATCGCCGCAAGAAGATCGCCATGACGCGGCTGTTTTATGTCTATCCGCGCAACCTGGCGAACTGGCTGCGGCTGGCGCCCCAGAAAGAGACAGCGTTTCATCCCGTCACCCTGAAACTGGATTTCTCCAAGGATGTGTTGGTGGCGGTGGCGGTGGATCATGACATCCACATTACTTTTCCCCCCTGCACACCGCGGGTGGGCGGGCGGGGCTTTGTGCAAAAGCCCGCGGGCTTTCCCTATGGCTTTCACGGGCTGACGCTGGGCGCCAGCCTGGCCAGTGTGGAAGACCGTTTCGGCAAATTCGCCAGTTCCAATGCGGCAAAGGATTTTCACATTTACGGACCGCTGCCGCTGTCGGTGGAAGGCAAGGATGCTGTTTCGGGCTTTCGCTTTGCCACTGGCGCACCGTTTGAAAGCGGCGGCGGCACGCCCGAATTCCAGCTGAAGCTGGATCCGAGGACCTGTTTTGTCACCGGTTATGAGCTTGATCCGGGCGCTTGACCGCTCCGCGGGCGCTGGGGCATAAGGCAGCGCTTTTTTCAAACGGAGTTTTCATGGCCAAAGAACGCACCTTTTCGATCATCAAGCCGGACGCGACGCGCCGCAATCTGACCGGCCAGGTCAATTCCGTGATTGAGTCCGCCGGCCTGCGCATCGTGGCGCAGAAGCGCATCCGCCTGAGCGATGCGCAGGCTAAGAAGTTCTACGAAGTTCACAAGGAACGCCCCTTTTATGGCGAACTGGTCAGCCAGATGACGGCTAAGCCGGTGGTGGTGCAGGTTCTGGAAGGCGAAGACGCCGTCGCCGCCTATCGCAAGGTGATGGGCGCCACAAATCCCAAAGAGGCGGCGGATGGCACCATTCGCAAGCTGTTCGCTTTGTCGATCGGCGAGAACTCGGTTCATGGTTCCGACAGCCTGGAAAATGCCGGGATCGAGATTGCCCAGTTTTTCACGAATGCCGATATACCGGGGTGAGCCGAACCGAATTTTCTCAAATGTGATATAAGGCTCCTGTCTTTGGCAGGAGCCTTTTTCACATGCGCGGGAAGACAGTTGTTATAACGGGCGCCACTTCCGGCATTGGCGAAGTGGCCGCCATCCGGCTGGCGGAGCAGGGCGCGCGCATTGTCTTCACCGCGCGGGATGAAGCCCGTGCCAAAGAAACGATGGCGGCGCTGCAGAAAGCCAATGGCGCGGCCGAGCATGTGATGCACCTGGCCGACCTGTCTCTGATCGCGGAACAGAAGCGCGTGGCGTCGGAATTGCTGGCTGAACCGCAGATTGATGTGCTGGTCAACAATGCGGGCGCGCTGTTCAACAAGCGCATGGAGACAAAAGACGGGCTGGAGCAAACTTTCGCTCTCAACCATATGGCGTATTTCACCATCACCAATCTGCTGCTGGGAAAGCTGAAACCGGGGGCGCGGATCGTGGTGGTGGCGTCCAACGCCCATCGCGGCGCCAAACTGGATTTCGGCGATCTGCAATCGAAGCGCAGCTATAGCGGCTTTGCCGTCTATTCCAAGAGCAAGCTGTGCAACATCCTGTTTACCCGCGCGCTGGCCAAAAGGCTGGCGGGAACGGGCGTCACAGCCAATTCGCTGCATCCCGGGTTTGTCGCCACCCGTTTCGGCGACCAGTCGGGCGGCATTCTGCAAAGGCTGGTGAAGGTTGCCAAGCCGGTGGGCGGGATTTCACCGGAAGAAGGCGCCAAAACCATCATCTATCTGGCGTCATCGCCGGATGTGGCCGCGACCAGCGGTGAATATTTCTACCAGTGCCGCATCACCCAGCCGACCGCGGAAGCGCAGAATGACGCTGATGCGGAAAGGTTGTGGCAGATATCGAAAGATATCGCGGGGCTTAACTGAAAACCGCCAGGCCTTTTTCCAGCTTCACTTTGCCGTCCGCCAGCATTCTTAAAGCTTCCGGATAAAGCTTGTGTTCCACGTCCAGCACCCGCGCCGCCAGCACCTCTTCCGTATCGGAGGGATGCACCGGCACCGAGGCCTGGGCGATGATGGGGCCGGCATCCAGTTCCGGCACCACAAAATGCACCGTTGCGCCGGTCTGGCGTTCGCCCGCCTCGATCACACGGGCGTGGGTGTTCATGCCTTTGTAGGCGGGCAGCAGGGAAGGGTGGATGTTTATGAGTCTTCCTTCCCAGGCGCGGGTGAAGCCATCGGACAGAATGCGCATGAAACCTGCCAGGCAAACGATATCAATGCCCGCCTGTTTGAGCGCCGCATCCAGTTCGGCGTCAAAACTCTCGCGGCTCTTGCCCTTATGCGGAATGACCAGTGTTTCGATGCCGGCGGCTTTGGCGCGTTCAAGTCCGCCGGCGTCGGCGATATTGGAAATCACCAGGGTGATTTTGTAAGGCGAACCGTCTTGCGCGGCGATCAAGGCGCCGAGATTGCTGCCGCGTCCCGAGATGAGAACGCCGACCCCCTTCTTAGCATTTGAAGAGTTCAAAGCTTAAGCGTCCCGCGATAAACGACTTTGGGTTCGCCAGCGCCGTCGCGGCTTGCCGCGGAGGCGCCATTGGAAGAGCCGGGCACCAGTTTGCCCAGCCGCACCGCCTTGTCGCCGGACGTCTGGAACGCTTCGATCACGTGGCCGGCGGATTTTTCCGCCACCACCGCGACCAGCCCGATGCCGCAATTGAAAGTGCGCAGCATCTCGGCTTCTTCGATGCCGGCGGATTTGGCCAGCCAGCCAAATACGGCGGGCGGCGTCCAGCTATCGAGATTGACTTCCGCATCCATGTTTTCGGGCAGGGCACGGGGAAGATTTTCGGTGATGCCGCCGCCGGTGATATGGGCAAAGCCCTTGATGCCACCGGTACGTAAGGCTTCCAGCGCGCTTTTCACGTAAAGACGGGTGGGCACCAGCAGGGCTTCGCCCAGCTTGCGGCCAGCGGCGAAAGGCGCGTCGGCATCCCAGCCAAGGCCGGTTTTTTCCACCACCTTGCGCGCCAGCGAATAACCATTGGAATGAAGGCCGCTGGAAGCAATCCCGATCAGCACATCGCCGGCCTGCATCTCTTTGGTCTTGGGAAGGATGTTGCCGCGTTCCACAGCGCCCACCGAAAAACCGGCCAGGTCGAAATCGCCTTTTTTGTAGAGGCCCGGCATCTCGGCGGTCTCGCCGCCGATCAGGGCGCAGCCGGACGCCTTGCAGGCCCGCGCAATGCCTTCGACCACCCGGGCGGCGCCTTCCACTTCCAGCTTGCCGGTGGCGTAATAGTCCAGAAAGAACAGCGGCTCAGCCCCCTGAACCACAATGTCGTTGACGCACATGGCCACCAAGTCCTGGCCGATATCGTCATAAAGGCCCGTGTCGATGGCGATCTTGAGCTTGGTGCCCACCCCATCGGTGGCCGCCACCAGCACGGGATCCTTGAAACCGGTGGCCGCCAGGTCGAACAAACCGCCAAAGCCGCCCAGGTCCGCCTCGGCACCGGGCCGGCGCGTCGCCCGGGCGGCCGGGGCGATGCGCGCCACCAGCGCCTCGCCGGCGTCAATGTCCACGCCCGCGTCTTTATATGTGAGGGTGCTTTTGTCAGACATATTTTAGCCCGTTTAATCAGGCTGGTGGGAAGGCGCAAGTTGCCGTCCCGAAAGCCGCACAGGCTTTTCACCGGGACCTTGCCGGGGCCTTGTTGCGCGCCGCGAAAGACCCGATAATTAGAGAGCGATTTCAGGCGTTCCCATGTTCCCACAATTTCAGAAAACTCTTTGCGTTCTGGCGCTTGCGCTTTTTGCCGGTTTTGGCTTTTCCGGGGGGGCTTTTGCGGCCGACCCGCCCTATACCGTCTCCAACATCCATGTGGACGCCAGCGCCGCCTCCAGCACCGAGGCGTTCAATACCGCGCTGGACCAGGGCCGGCCCAAGGCCTGGCAGATTCTCTTTCGCCGCCTGACCCGCCAGCAGGACTGGCAGCGCCAGCCCGAACTGGACACCGCCGCCTTGCTGAGGATTACCCGGGGCTATGTGCCGGCCAATGAGCGGCGCTCCACCACCCGTTATGTCGCGGACGTGACCTACAGCTTCAATCCCGATGCGGTCGCCAGGCTGCTGCAGGGCGCCGGCATTCCTTATTCGCAAGGGTCAGCGCGGCGCATTCTGGTTATTCCCATGTCGCCGGGCTTCCAGCTTGGCCCCTGGGCGAGTGCGCTGAATGCGCCGGCGCTGCGGGATTCGGTGGTGCCTTTCACGGTGGCGGGCGAATCCGATGCCGCCAGCCTTAAAGAAATCAATTTCGATGCCGCAAGCTGGAACGATATTGCCGCGGCGGCGCAGCGCGCCAATGCCAGTGAAGCGGCGCTGGTGCAGCTGGTCACTGTCAATGGCAAGGTGACGGTGACTATCCGCCGGCTGGGCAGTGGTGAAACGCCGGTCAAGGTTGCGGTGGATGTGCCGCAACAGGCGCAGGGCGCGGCCTATTCCGCCGCCGCGTCCGCCGCCATCGGCACCATCGAGGATATGTGGAAAGCGCGCTCTGCCATTGATTACAGCAAGGGCGGCAAGATCACCGTCAATGTCAGCATGGCTTCGTTGCAGCAATGGGGCGCGATCCAGAGCGCGCTGGCCGGCGCGAACGACATCACCAATGTGACCGTGAACGCCATGGATATCGGCTATGCCCAGATTTCCATCACCTATACCGGCAGCGCCGAACAGTTGCGTGATCTGCTGGGCGGGCAGGGGCTGGTGCTGGCGCCGGTGCGCGGCCAAGCCGCCTGGACGCTGGCGATGAACGGCACGCCATGACGGCCGGACGGCGTATCGTCTGAATGGCATCCCAGCTTGTCCTGCCGCTTGAACCCAACAACGCGATGACGCGCGCCGATTTTATTGTCGCGCCCGGCAATGCCCGCGCCTTGGCGTTTCTGGATTCCTTTCCCGACTGGCCGTCGCCCGCGGTGGCGCTGTTTGGCCCCTCCGCTTCCGGCAAGACGCATCTGGCCCGGATATGGGCGGAGGCGTCCGGCGCGGCGTTGCTGGACGCGCGTTCGCTGCGCGAGCCGGTGACGGGACCGGCGGTTGTTGAGAATATCGATTCTGCTCCAACCTTTGCGCATGAGCCGGCGTTGTTCGCCATGCTGGAGCAGGGCACGCCATTGCTGCTAACTGGACGCGAAGTTCCCGCCGCCTGGCCGGTTTCGCTGCCCGATTTGCGTTCGCGCTTTGCCGCGCTGCTGGCGTTTGAATTGGGTGCTTCCGACGAGGCGCTGCTGATGGCGCTGGCGGTCAAACTGTTCGCCGACCGGCAGATTGCCGTGCCCGAAAGCGTGGTCACCCATCTGGTGCGGACCCTGGAACGCTCCCCCGCCGCTCTCAGGGACTTCATTGCCAGGGCCGATGGGCTGGCTCTGGCGGAAAAAAAGCCGGTAAATCTTCAATTAATTCGCGGACTTATGGCGGGTTAGGCGTTTTGTCACCACAGGTTTACGGATTTGCCCTAGAGTTTGGGCATGTCCATGCAGCCCCAGATCGCCAATGACGCCCCCCAGAGCGCGTCCGCCGAGAACCCGCTTTCCACGGGCGATGTCGTCATGCTCGACCACCAGGGCGACAATACCAGCTTTGATCCCGCCAGCCCGGCGCGTTTCGTCAATCGTGAACTGTCCTGGCTGGCTTTCAACCGCCGCGTGATTGAGGAAGCGCAGAACCATTGCCACCCTTTGTTCGAGCGGGTGCGATTCCTGGCGATCTCGGCCACCAACCTGGACGAATTCTACATGGTGCGCGTGGCCGGCCTGATGGGCATGGTGCGCGAAGGCGTCGTCACATCCAGCGCCGATGGCCTGACCCCGGCCGAACAGCTTGCCAAGGTGGACGAGGCCGCGCGGCAATTGATCACCGATCAGCAGGGCATCTGGGCCGGACTGGACCAGGAACTGCGCCGCGAAGGCGTCAGCGTGGTGATGGGCGGGGAAATCAACGATCAGGACCGCGATTATCTCAACGCCCAGTTCGCCGAGCAGATTTTTCCGGTGCTGACGCCGCTGGCGATCGACCCGGCGCATCCGTTCCCCTTCATTCCCAATCTGGGCTTCACCATCGCTTTGTCGCTGACCAACCGGCGCGACGCCAAAAACTTTCACGCCCTGATCCCGGTGCCGCCGCAGTTGCGCCGTTTCATCCGCCTGCCGGATACCGAAAAGCGGGTGCGGTTTATTCCGCTGGAAGAAGTGATCGCGCTTTATTTCGACAAGCTGTTCCCCGGCCATAGCGTCAGCGGCTGGGGCATGTTCCGCATCCTGCGCGACAGCGACGTGGAAGTGGAAGAAGAAGCCGAAGACCTGGTGCTGCTGTTTGAATCGCTGCTCAAGCGCCGGCGCCGCGGCAGCGTCATTCACATGAAATGCTCCCAGTCCATGCCGGAGCCGCTGCGCCATTTCATCGCCAATCATCTGGACCTGGATGACAGCGAGATCGTCATCATTGAAAATCTGATGGGCCTGTCGGATCTGACCAAGCTGATCCTGCCGGAACGGCCGGAACTGTTGTTCAAGCCTTATATGCCGCGCTTCCCCGAGCGCATCCGCGATCATGGCGGCGATTGTTTTGCCGCCATTCGCGAAAAGGACCTGATCGTCCATCATCCTTTCGAGAGTTTCGACACCGTGGTGCAGTTCCTGCGCCAGGCCGCTGCCGATCCCGATGTGGTGGCGATCAAGCAGACGCTGTATCGCACCAGTTCCGACAGCCCCATTGTCCAGGCGCTGATCGAAGCGGCGGAAGCCGGCAAATCGGTCACCGCGCTGGTGGAATTGAAGGCGCGGTTCGATGAAGCGGCCAACATCAAATGGGCGCGCGACCTGGAACGGGCCGGCGTGCAGGTGGTGTATGGCTTTATCGCGCTGAAGACCCACGCCAAGATCAGCCTGGTGGTGCGCCGCGAGCAGGGCCAGCTGCACACTTACGTGCATTTCGGGACCGGCAACTATCACCCCAACACCGCCAAGATTTATACCGACCTGTCGCTGTTCAGTGCCGATCCGGCGCTGGGGCGCGATGCGGCCCAGGTGTTCAATTTCATCACCGGCTATGCCGAGCCCAATGCGCTGGAAAAGCTGGCCATGTCGCCTTTCTCGCTGCGCGGAAGGCTGGTCGAGGCGATCCAGCAGGAAATCATGCATGCCAAGGCGGGCAGGCCTGCCGCCATATGGGTCAAGCTGAATTCTCTGGTCGATCCGGCGATGATTGACGGGCTTTACCGGGCCAGCCAGGCGGGGGTTCAGATCGAGCTGGTGGTGCGCGGCATCTGTTGCCTGCGGCCGGGTGTTCCGGGCCTGTCGGAGAACATCAAGGTCAAATCCATTGTCGGCCGCTTTCTGGAGCATGGCCGCATTCTGTGTTTCGGGGCGGGCAATGGCCTGCCGCACAAGGATGCCAAAGTTTTCATTTCCTCGGCCGACTGGATGCCGCGGAACCTGGACCGGCGGGTTGAGACGCTGGTTCCCATCGAAAATCCCACGGTCCATCAACAGGTCCTTGACCAGATCATGGTCGCCCTGCTGAAGGACCGGGCGCAAAGCTGGTATATGGGGGCGGACGGAACTTACGAACGTGATTCCCACGCCGAGGATGCCGATGCTTTTTCCGCGCACACATATTTCATGACAAATCCCTCCTTGTCCGGGCGTGGCCGTGCGCTCAAAATGAACACGCCACCCAAAAGCCGGACCTGAGTTTTGGCGGTCACAGCCGATTTAAGGAACGCCGCTTCGCCGCGGGCCGCCTCCAAAGCGCGCGCGCCGGTGGCGATTGTCGATATCGGCTCCAATTCCGTGCGCCTGGTGATTTACGAAAGCCAGCAGCGCAACGCCGCCACCCTGCAGAATGAAAAAGCCATTTGCGGCATCGGCCGCGACATGGTTTCGACGGGGCGGCTGCATGCCGAAGGCTGCGCCGAGGCGCTGGAGGCGCTGGCGCGTTTCCGCATGATCGCCGAAGGGCTGGGCGTGGATGCGTGCGAAGCGGTGGCGACGGCGGCGGCGCGCGATGCGGTCAATGGCGCGGAGTTCGTGGCCAAGGCGGAAAAAGCCTGGGGCTCGCCCATTCGCGTGCTGGCGGGCGAAGACGAAGCGCGCATCGCCGCCGAAGGCGTGGTGGCCGGTATTCTGAACGCCGATGGGTTGGTGGCCGATCTGGGCGGCGGCAGCCTGGACATGGTGTCAGTGCGCAGCGGCGTGACCGGAAAAGCTTTCACGCTGCCGTTCGGCCCCTTGCGGCTGATGGACCAGAGCAAGGGCGAGCCGGACCGGGCGCGCGACATTGTCGATAAGGGATTGAAGGATTTGCCCGACCTTTCGTCGCCGGCGCTGTATGCGGTGGGCGGCATCTGGCGCAGCTTTGCGCGGGTCGATATGGAGGAAAATAATTATCCGCTCCATGTCCTGCAGCAATACACCATTCCGCGCGGACGGGCGCTGCGCCTGTGCAAGGTGCTGGCCGGGCTGTCGCGAGAATCCGTCCGCAAGATCAAGGTCGTTTCCAAGCGCCGGTCGGAGGCGCTGCCCTATGGCGCGGTGGTGCTGGAACGGCTGTTGGCCGCGGGCGACATCAAGGATGTGGTGATCTCGGCCTATGGTTTGCGCGAGGGGCTGTTTTACGCGCGGCTTTCGCCGGAAGAGCGCGCCAAGGATCCTTTGCTGGAATTCGCCGTCGGCGCCAATGAGCGGATGGCGCGGGTGCCGGCCCATGCCGCAGAAATGATTCAGTGGACCCAGCCCTTGTTCGAAGGCGAGGGCAATGAACTGCGGCGGGTGCGCGAGGCTTCGGCCTATTTCTCGGACATCGCCTGGCGGCGGCATCCCGATGACCGCGCGCTTGGCGCCATGAGCCAGGTTCTGACCGCGCCTTTCGCGGGCGCCGACCACCGCGTGCGCGCGCTGATCGCGACCTCGATCTTCCACCGTTATTCGGGTGACGAAGATTTTCCCCGCGACCTGTTCTTCGCGGGCTTGCTGGACAAGGATGATGAGAAGCGTGCGCTCAGGCTGGGTCTGGCCTGGCGATTCGCTTTTTCGCTGTCGGCTTCGGCGGCGGGCGAGCTGGGCCAGTACAAACTGCGCATGACCCCGGCCAAAATCATTCTGGAAGTTCCGACGCGGCGCGAAGCGATTGCCGCCGATCCGGTGCAAAAGCGCCTGGGCGCGCTGGCCGATGTTTTTGACCGTCGCGGCGAAATTTTGGTCGGTTAATCCCAAGCCAAATAAGGCTATTTTGCCCCCGCTCTTGCGCCGAAGCGCGGGGAGGGGTTTAAGAGGGCGCTAGAGCCGGAAAAACGGGGTCTGGCTCAGGCTGTTCAAGGGGTTACCTTTTCGGGGGTTGAAGGAGACGTCATGGGTGCGCTCAGCATTTGGCATATTCTTATTCTGGCGGTGATCGCGCTGGTGCTGTTCGGCGGCCGGGGCAAGGTTTCCGACCTGATGGGCGATTTCGGCCGGGGCGTGAACAGCTTCAAAAAAGGCCTGAACGAGGGCAAGGATGATCCCAAGGTGATCAACGCCGAAGTGGACAAGCCCAAGGATACCGCGCAGCGGTAAGGCCTTTCCATGTTCGACCTGTTCAGCTGGAGCCACATCCTCATCCTGCTTACCGTGGCTCTGGTCGTGGTGGGCCCCAAGGATCTGCCCAAGCTGATGCACATGGTCGGCAAATGGGCCGGCAAGGCCCGCGGCATGGCCAACGAATTCAAGAAAAGCTTTGACGACATGGCGCGCCAGAGCGAACTGGACGAGCTGCGCAAAGAGATTTCCGATCTCAAGTCGCATCAAAGCATCACCGACCTGGAAGCCGATCTCAACAAGCCGCTGGAAACGCCGCCCGATACCGGGCCCGATCCGCGCGCCGGTGAGCTTCAGGTCACGGATACCGCAGCGGGCAGCGCGCCGCCTTCGCCGCCGCCGCATATGACAGCCTCGCCGTGAGCGGACCGACGCCGGAAGACAAGGCCGCGCTGGACGCGACCCGTGCGCCGCTGATGGAGCATCTGGTCGAGCTGCGCAAGCGGCTGGTCTATGCGATGATCTCGTTCGGTCTGTGCTTTGGCGCCTGTTTTTATTTCGCGACGCCGATCTTCAATTTCCTGATCAAGCCGCTGCACGCCACCACCAACCATCTGATCTATACGGCGCTGACGGAAGTGTTTTTCACCAATGTGAAGATCGCCATGTTCGGCGGCGCTTGCCTGGCCTTTCCCATCATCGCCTGGCAGCTATGGGCGTTTATCGCGCCCGGCCTTTACCGCCATGAAAAGCGCGCCTTCCTGCCTTTTCTGATGTGGACGCCGGTGATGTTCCTGATGGGCGCGAGCTTTGTCTATTACATCATGCTGCCTTTCGCGATCCGCTTTTTCGGCGGCTATCAGGTGCCGGTCACGGCCGGCACGATGGGCATCGAACTGCAGGCCAAGGTGGGCGACTATCTGGATTTTGTGATGACGCTGATGTTCGCCTTCGGGCTGACGTTTCAGCTGCCGGTGCTGCTGTCGCTGCTGGGCAAGGTGGGCATTGTCAGCGTCAAGGCTCTGAAAGACATGCGCCGCTATGCCTATGTCGGGCTGTTCGCGGTGGCGGCGGTGTTCACGCCGCCGGACGCCATCTCGATGATGAGCCTGGCGGTGCCGCTGGTGGCGCTTTACGAAGTTTCGGTGATCAGTGTGATGCTGATTGAGCGTAACCGCGCCAAGGAAGAAGCCGCACGTGCGGCGGCCGGAAACTAGGCAGCTTCTTTTTCGCGCAGCTGCACCACCCGTTCGGCCGGGAAACGCAGCGTGACGCAGGTGCCGCGGTTGGGCTGGCTTTCCAGCACCAGGTTGCCGCCATGCAATTCGACCATCGCCTTGGCCAGCGGCAGGCCCAGCCCGGTGCCTTCCTGGCGCACCGCCATTTTGGGGCGGTTCTGGCCGAACGGCGTCAGCGCGTTGGCCATTTCGCCGTCATTCATGCCGATGCCATTGTCGCGGATGGTCAGGGCATAACCGCCGTCATCTTCCGCTACGCCGCCAACGATCACAGTGCCGCCTTGGGGCGTGAATTTGATGGCGTTGCCCACCAGGTTGATCACGATCTGGCGCACCATGCGTTCGACGGCGACAAGGCGGATTTTCTCATCGTCCCAGCGCTCTTCCACCCGCACGCCATGCTTGTCGCCCAATCCGGACAGCATGACCAGCGACGCCGACAGCGACGGCACCAGAGCGAATTCGCCGGCATCTTCCAGCGACATTTTTCCGGATTCGATTTTCGCCAGATCCAGCACATCGTTGATGATGCCCAGAAGGTGCCGGCCACTGGTGTGGATATCGGCGGCATAGGAAAGATAGCGCGCGTTGGAAACCGGACCCAGATGCTGGTCCTTCATGATTTCGGAGAAACCCAGAATGGCGTTGAGCGGTGTGCGCAGCTCATGGCTCATATTGGCAAGGAAAGCGGATTTGGCTTTGGAAGCGTCCAGCGCCGCGTCAGCGGAGACGGACAATTGGCGTGTCATGCTTTCCAGACGCCCGCGGGCGCGGCGCGAGTAAAAAATCAGCGGTCCCGAAACCACCAGAATATCCAGGCCCACATTCAAGGTACCCCGCAGATAGAGCGGCTGGCCCTCGACCAGGCGCAGGACGATGTGAGTTGCCAGCACCGCCACCAGGACCGCGAAGGTCATGAGGAAGGTCGAGCCGGCAACGCCCATGCGCGCCAACTTTCCTTCCAACCGGTCCACGAAACGCCGCAAAACTTGCCCCATCCGCTGTGGCGCGCCGCTTGTCCGGCGCTCCTTGCATTGGGAAAAGTTTAGGCCAAACGGCGTTGCGGTGTGGTTTCCGGCACCGCTGCAATTGTGCTGCCGGAATTAGGTTTTTGTTAAGGGGCGGGATTTTTTCGCCAGCATTTCCGCGGTCTTTGACCGGGACGGGTGGGCGTGGCATCACCCATCCACAGGGATTCTTTCGCGCCCGAGCGCAACCATGGGATGAAACGCGATGCATGATGCACGGCTGATCCGCGAGGACACGGAGGGCTTTATCCGGGGTCTGAAGCGGCGCGGGATGGCCGATGCGCAAAAGCTGGCGGACGCGGTGCTGGGCGAGGACAAGGCGCTGCGCGAACTTCTCACCCGGCTGCAGACTGAGCAGGCCCGGCGCAATGATGCGTCCAAGCTGATCGGTCAGGCCAAGCAGAAAAAAGACGAAGCGGGCGCCAAGGCGCTGCTGGACGAAGTGGCCGGGCTGAAAGAGGCCATCCAGGCCGGCGAGGCGGAGCAGCGGACACGCGAAGAGGCGCTGAAGAATGCGCTGGCGGTCATTCCCAATCTTCCGGCGGACGATGTGCCCGATGGCGCGGATGAAAGCGCCAATGTGCCGGTGGGGAGCCGCGCGTTCGGCAAGCCGCCGGTCGTTGCCGCGCCCAAGCAGCATTTCGAAATCGGCGAAAATCTTGGCCAGATGGATTTCGAGCGCGCCGCCAAAGTGTCGGGCGCGCGGTTCGTTTATCTGAAAGGCGATCTGGCGAGGCTGGAGCGGGCGCTGGCGGCGTTCATGCTGGATATTCATACCGGCAAATTCGGTTACACCGAAGTTTCGCCGCCGGTTCTGGTGCGCAGCACGGCGATGTTCGGCACCGGCCAGCTTCCCAAATTCCAGGATGACCTGTTTGCGGTGCCGGCCGACAATGATCCTTTCTGGCTTATCCCCACTGCTGAAGTGCCGCTGACCAATTATGTCGCGGACGAGATTTTGAACGAAGCCGAACTACCGCTGCGCATGACGGCTTACACGCCCTGCTTCCGTGCCGAAGCCGGCGCTGCGGGCAAGGACACGCGCGGCATGATCCGCATGCATCAATTTTCGAAAGTGGAGCTGGTCTCCATCACCACGCCCGAGCAATCGGTGGCCGAACATGAGCGCATGACCGATGCGGCGCAGGAAATCCTGAAGTCGCTGGACCTGGCGCACCGGGTGGTGACGCTTTGCACCGGCGATATGGGTTTTTCGGCCCAGAAGACTTACGACATTGAAGTCTGGCTGCCGGGCCAGAACGCTTACCGCGAGATTTCTTCCTGTTCCAATTGCGGGCCGTTCCAGGCGCGGCGGATGAATACCCGCTATCGCAATGCCGAAGGCAAGGTGAAGGGCCCCGTGCATACCCTGAACGGTTCTGGCCTGGCGGTAGGCCGCACCATGGTGGCCATTCTGGAAAATTATCAGCAGGAAGACGGCAGTGTCGCAATACCGTCAGCCTTGCAGCCTTATATGAACGGCAAAACAAGGATCGTGAAACTCTGATGCGGATCCTGGTCACCAATGATGACGGCATCCATGCGCCCGGTCTGGCGATCTCGGAAAAGATTGCCCGTGCGTTGTCGGACGATGTGTGGGTTTTCGCGCCGGAAACCGAACAGTCTGGTACCTCGCATTCGCTGACCCTGGCGATGCCGCTACGCCTGCGGCGTATTTCCGAAAAGCGGTTTGCCGTAGCCGGCACGCCCACCGATTGCGTGATGATGGCGGCGCTGCATGTGCTGAAGGATCAGCCGCCCGATCTGGTGCTGTCCGGCGTCAATTGGGGTTCGAACCTGGCCGATGACGTCACCTATTCGGGCACCATTGCCGGCGCCATGGAAGGCTGCGCGCTGGGCATTCCGTCCATCGCCATGTCGCAGGCCGGCGATGAAGAAAGCCGCGATCTGATCGACTGGTCGGCGGGCGAGGTGCATGCCCCCGCCCTGATCAAGAAACTGATCGCCTGCGGCTGGCCCAAGGGCACGCTGATCAACATCAATTTTCCCGGCTGCACCGCCGCCGAAGTGACGGGATCGGAACTGGTGCCGCAGGGTCATTACGACCTGCAGGCCACCCAGATCACCGAGCGTCTGGATGTGCGGGGGCGGCCCTATTATTGGAATGGCCTCCGGCATCGCAAATCCGATCCGCCCGCCGACAGCGATCTGGGCGCGATTTCCGCCAACAAGATCGCGGTGACGCCGCTGCACATGAACCTGACGGATGATCATGCCCTTCAGGAAATGCGCAAATCCCTGGGCCAAAAATAAACGAGCGGTTAAACCGGAACTATCGCTGGTTTTTCGTGCTTAAAGCCGTCTTTACCATTCCCCAACATGATCCGTTTCGAGACATTCGTGCAGAAGGCATGAAGAGATGGATTATCGCGCAAGACTGGCCGTCCTGACATTGTTGGCCGCACTGCCTTTGGCGGCCTGTACGCCTGACAGGCCGGATACCGAATTTGCCTGGGGCGTCAACGACCATGCCGGCACGCCTGCGCCCGTGCCCGCCGCGACGCATGCCACGGTTGCCCGCACCTATGTCTATGAAGGCGACAATTACGCCGTCCCTGCGCCCAAGCCGCGGCCCGATTACACCCCGCCGCGCGCGCCGCAGCAGACGGCCTATGCCCGCCCCACATATAGCCAGCCTTCCACTGGCCGCAGCGATGGCGCCTTTGCCTGGCCGGCCAAGGGCAGGGTGATTTCGACGTTCGGCGCCACCAGCAATGGCGAGCGCAATGACGGCATCAATATCGCGATGGCGGAAGGCACGCCGATCCGCGCCGCCGCCAGCGGCACGGTGAGTTATTCCGGCGATGAATTGAAGGATTACGGCAACCTGCTTCTGATCAAGCATGATGGCGGCTATGTCACCGCTTACGCCCATGCCGATCAGCTTCTGGTTCAGCGCGGCGACTTTGTCGCCAAGGGCCAGGTGATCGCCTATGCCGGACATACGGGCGATGTTTCCACACCGCAGCTGCATTTTGAAATTCGCAAGGGTACGACGCCGGTCAACCCAGACGCGCTGTTGTCGGCGCAGGGCAATTCCTAAAGCTTCTGACCGAGTTCGCCTGCGATCTCTTGGATGAATTGCCAGGCCACGCGGCCAGAGGAGCATCGGCCAGGAAAAGTGGGAGCGTGCGGAGCACGCGAACCGGTTTTCCGTACGGCCGTGCGACCCAAAATTAAAGGGTCTGGCCGAGTTCTCCGGCTATTTCCTGAATGAACTGCCATGCTACCCGGCCAGACCGGCTGCCGCGGCCCATCGCCCAGGAAAGGGCGCGGGCACGCAAACTCTCCTTGTCGGTCTTGAGCTTGTAATAGGCGGCGTAGCCTTCAATCATCTGCAAGAATTCATCCTGGCTGCAATTGTGGAAGCCCAGCCACAGACCGAAACGGTCTGACAGCGAGACTTTTTCCTCAACCGCTTCGCCGGGATTGATGGCGGTGCCCTTTTCATTGTCCACCAGATCGCGCGGCATCAGATGGCGGCGGTTGGAGGTGGCGTAGAACAG